>NZ_JBHSMH010000078.1:0-2397 GCF_042655365.1 Cohnella suwonensis
TTCTTGGAAAACATTTAATATTTGCTCGAGGGTTAGCAATCCTTTGGTATTTTCATTTTTGTTACAGCCCACCAGTACCATTAATAATAGAATCATAACATTCGCAACTAATCACCCCCTCGATATTAGTGAATTAATCCAGTTCTTCAAATCTGGCACTTAAAAAATCGCATTGTCGGAAGCGGTTACCAATTTCTTGCTCCACCCGCGACTTAAAAACACATAATAGCTCTCGGGGATTTCTGCTAACGTTCATGTGTTCACGACGTCCCACCACCTTAAGCCCGAAGGGCGGCCGCGACGCGGTTAGGTGGTGCGGATGTGTCCGGCTGAAACTGCTTCCCTGCTACTGCCTATTGCATCCTCGAATCCTCATCTAACTCCTGCCGGACCGAGGGCCGAATGGCCCGAAGCGTGAACATGGTGTTATCGGATGTTCCCCGCCCTTGACCTACTCCTTCTAAATTATATAAACCATTAATTCTTCATTCAGATAATTGTCTCCGACTTTCATTGCATTTATTTCTTTACCAAACGACTTAAATCCAATGGATTCATAAAGTGCTTTTGCGCGTTGATTACGATCAACAACAAATAGATTGATCTGTTCTAATTCTTTTAATTGCTTTGCCTTTCTGATCAGTTCTATTACTAATTCCTTTCCAATTCCTTTGCCTTGAAAATTTGAATTCACATACATTCCCCAGATTATCCCTTTATGTTTCATCTTTATCAACTGTTCTCTTCTAAATCCAACCATGCCTATTAATTCTTCGCCCTTGAATGCTCCTAAAATAAAGTTCTCCTCTGTAGAAGAAAATCGTTCTTTAACTGATTCAATTGGTGTATCTTTTACTTCTTCATACGAAGCCCCAAAAACATCTGGATGTTCACTTAAGGCTTTAAGCCTTAGATTCCAATAGTTTACAACATCTGATACTACTAATTGGCGGATCATCTTGAGTTACCTTCTTTCTGCACTTGGGGAATTTCCGATAACGTTCATGTGTTCACGACGTCCCACCACCTTAAGCCCGAAGGGCGGCCGCGACGCGGTTAGGTGGTGCGGATGTGTCCGGTGAATCCACTTCCCTGCTACTGCAATTGCATCACCGAATCCACATCTAACTCCTGCCGGACCGAGGGCCGAATGGCCCGAAGCGTGAACATGGTGTTATAAGATGTCGGGGGCTTCTTGAGCTGCTTTCAAAATGCCCTTTTACTCCTTTAATTTCTAATTCATTATTCATGTTTATGTTCATTCCAATATTCAGGCACTTCTATATATTCAGATACTCTTGATTTCAATATTTCTATTAATTCTTCATCCATAAATTTATAATCATCTGGTATTCCAAGACATATTAATTGCTTCTGCAATAGAGTACTTGAAAATTTGTCTTTCAACCTTCTTGTATGTTTCTTCTCCATTACAAAAATCATATCTGCCCATCCAATAAGTCCTTCAGTAACCTTAATTCTTGCTCCTTCTTCAGTTCCAGCAGAACGAACTTCATATCCATTGAAGCCTTCAAAGATCTTTTCAGCTGTTAAACTGCGCCACTTATTTCGGCTACAGATAAAGAGTAATTTAATGTCCTGTTCACCTGTTCTTTACGATTATTTGATTTCATTATAGCACTTGAAGTTAAGCCTTTCCCCCGATTTCTTATAACGTTCATGTGTTCACGACGTCCCACCGACTTAAGGCGACAAAGTCGCCGGCTGCGCGAATGCGCAGTTAGTCGGTGCGGATGTGTCCGGCTGACTCTGCTTCCCTGCTGCTGAATTACTTCTATGAATCCACTTCTAACTCCTGCCGGACCGAGGCGGCTCGTCCGCCGAAGCGTGAACATGGTGTTAGATGTTGTTCTTAGCGGGGCCTCTTCGATTACTCTTGCAGCTCAAATCCGGTCTGTTTCCGGTCTATGAGGAAACGTTCCATTGTATCTTCGAGTATGCTTTCCACAGTCAAATCCATCTGTTTCCGGTCTATGAGGAAACGTTCCATTGTATCCTCGAGTATGCTTTCCACAGTCAAATCCGTCTGTTTCCGGTCTGTGAGGAAACGTTCCATATTCGGAGCCATGCCGCCCAAACCAATTCAAGAATCCGTTATGGATTCTACCGCTTCAATATTGGCCTCACCACAGGCATTGTTCTTGACCTTCCCTGCTAAGAATTTCATCTAACGTTAATGTGTTCACGACGTCCCACCGACTTAAGGCGACGAAGTCGCCGGGCGCGATGCGCTTAGTCGGTGCGGATGTGTCCGGCTGATTCCGCTTCCCTGCAGTTGTCAAATACTTCTTCGAACCAACATCTAACTCCTGCCGGACCGAGGGCCGAATGGCCCGAAGCGTGAACATGGTGTTAGCAGAAGTCCCCGACAACTTG
>NZ_JBHSMH010000079.1:0-826 GCF_042655365.1 Cohnella suwonensis
GGACGTCGTGAACACATGAACGTTATATGAAACCGATGCAAGAGACAAGGAGAAAAAATGAAAATCACAATTCGATTATTACTGGTTTTACTTACACTATATATAATTTGTTTGATAATTCCGTACTTCTTCGATTTGAATGAAAAAAGAAAAATGGAAAACAAAATAGGAATAGCATTGGAAAACTTTTTATCAAACCAGTGTAATTATAATATTAAGGTGAATTGGATTAGATTAGATAATGTTCCAAGCGGTTTTATGACAATAGGTGAAGATGAACAATATTGGAGTGCACAATATACAAGCAAGCACAGCGGATTTTTATTTGGCAGTATTTTGGGTACGACTGACTTTATATATAACAATAATGTTTGTAGCGATAATCAAGAGACAGAGTATGATTATAGTAAGATTTACAGTCTCAGTTTGAGTAGTTCAACTTTTTTAGATGCCTCGTCGAATCAAGACGAAATAACAAGAACAGGTTATATAGGGGTCATGGATTCAAGAATATCGATGATCAAGCTCTTTGCAATATTAATAGTCGTAGTCTTAGTTTTATCTATTTCGTTGGAAATTCAATTTAAATATAGAAAGATGTACAAATAATGTGATAGTAGTTCAGGTAGGCATCGGCATCATATAACACCATGTTCACGCATCGGGCCATTCGGCCCTCGGTCCGGCAGAAGTAGGGAAGCGTAATCGACTGGAGTATTTCAGCAGCAAGGAAGCAAATTCAGCCGGACACATCCGCACCACCTAACCGCATCGCGGCCGCCCTTCGGGCTTAAGGTGGTGGGACGTCGTGAACACATGAACGTTA
>NZ_JBHSMH010000080.1:0-20698 GCF_042655365.1 Cohnella suwonensis
CCGACGTTATACCTTGATTATACAAGAAAAAGGTACAGTCCCCTCAAAAATAGAGAGGGTCTGCACCTTTTCGAGTTAATGGACTTTTTCAGTGGCCTCCCATAGGCGTTGGGGGGCTTGCTTGCGTCAAAATCAGTGGACCTAATATTAAAGAGGCGCTCCACTCTTTTCTTAGTGAAACAGCTTATCCCGGATACTTCTAAATTGGGTTTTCACCGTGTTCAACGATTTGTGCAGCTTCTCCGCAATCTGTACTTTGTTCAACCCTTGCCGCTTCAATTCGAAAATTTCCCGTTCCGAAGTTGTCAATTCCATCAGTTGGATCTCTGTGCGCATCATCTCTGCGACATCAGCGTGAATCGACGCACGATCTTGATCCGCTTCGCGAATAGCCCGGATCAGGTCACGGAAGCTGGATTTCTTGATATAGTTCACAGCCCCCGACTTGAATGAGCCCATGATCACTTCTCGATCATTAAGCGATGTAATCATAATTATTTTGATCCTGGAACCTTTATTCTTTCTCACATAACGGGTTACCTCTATGCCGTCAAGACGATTTTCAGATAACTGGATATCCATCAATATCACATCGATCTCGTGCCGTCCAAGCGCGGCAATCGCCTCTTCCTTAGCAGCAGCCACCGCGACCAGCTCAATATCCGCCTCGGCACTCAGATCGTTTGTTATGTTCTCCTGCCAAAAAGGATCATCTTCAACCAGCAATACTTTAATTTTTCGCATGCAGATCGATCGCCGCCCTTTCGCTGGTTACACCAATACGCCGGCGCACAAGCCGCTTCTTAGGGAACCTCATGCGAAACAGCGAACCTCCATGCGAACGGCTTTCCACCAGCCTCAGTTCCCCGCCATGCTTCTGCATAACACAGGACGCATAGCTTAGACCTAAGCCGTAGTTACGCTCCGAATGCTTCTTAGTTGTAAAGAACGGCTCGAAAATTTTACCTGCTTGATACGGATCGATCCCTTTCCCGTTGTCCTTTACTTCGACGTCCAACCCGTTTTTACTCTGCCTAACGTTGACTCGAATGAGGCCGTTATCCCGTTCAATAGACTCCACAGCATTTATGCAAAGGTTTGTAAACACTTCAGCAACATGGCGCGGATCGCAGCGAATCCATGTGTCGTCAGCATAATGATACTCTAAGCGAATCGATCTATCGCGAAGCATAGGCTCAAGCCCGTCTAAAATTTGCTGCAACAATGCAGACAGATCGACTGTCTTATCATGAACGACAATCTCCTCCGATTTTCCTTTGATATCGTCACTCATTTGCTGCAATTGTCCTGTTATGAGAGACATACGCCTTGTGATGATCCGGATTTCCTCCGTCTTCCCTTCCATCGCAAGCGTCTCCAGCTTCTCGAGGAAATAATCGAGCTTCTGCACATCGTTCTTGATGGCGTGGTTAATTAACTCCGTTCCATACGAAATCGTTCGCATCGAGTCATCCAATCGCTGCCTCTCGATGCGCACTTTAATACCTAGGAAGCCGGAACGAATACTATAAAAAAGGAGCAGCAAGAACAACCATAGCTCGATCGGGTTGCCCTGTAAATGCCAATCGGGGTTGATCATAACAAGGTTGTTCGCAGTCAGCGTGATCTGTTCCGTGTAGATGAAATCCTTCAGCAAGCTCCACACAATAATCGGGGTAAAAACCACATTCAACCGAAGCATATTGGACTTTAACACTGGGTCCGTCTCCCTGATCCATGCCGCAAGATAGAACAGGGAAGCAGCACCCATATAAAGCACAGCCCATGGCTGTACGGCCTGTATATAAAGATTTCCACTGTAGGGCGACAGATGTGAGACGACGAACCACACCGATGGCACCGACGCAATCAATACAATCACGTATCGCGAGAGACTCTGCAGTGGAAATAATGCAATCGCACTCATAAGGAATAAGTAAGGCAGCACATAGTAATACAGAAGCATAAATCCGATGACCGTCGCCTCCAGGAAATTTCCCACCCACGGCGTTAGCATCGCATTCTCCTGAAGATACGGCAAGATCCCCACCTTCATCAAATAAAAATAGCTGCCGCCGCCTCCCGCGATCAAGAACAATCCGATCCACCAAATATTTGCATTCTTGTCTCGACGGCTTCGCTGAAGCAGGTAGAGTGCTAACGGCCATACGATAAGAAACATGAAAGCCACTCCATCCATTGCCAATAACCTTTATTATATAATGAACTATTCTTTGTTGTGATAAAATTTTTCGGTTTGATGATGGACAAGTATAATTTGTATAACGAATCTTTCAGATCATATTCATTCATTTAGACGAACTCACCCGAAAGTTGCAATTAAGTTTCTACGCTGATTTGGCAAGTCCTCTTAACGTCTTTGCGTCGCCCATAATTCCTCTACCTAATCGTCTCACTCCTTCGGCCACGCGGCTTCCAACTGGATTCCGTTATTGTCGATAAAAATAAAATTGCGTATTTTTCCCTGATCGTAGATATCCGTCATTGCAACCCCGCAGCTGTTCAGTTTACTACGCAGGGCCAATCCATCTTCTTCCGATGCAAGAGCGAACGCTACATGTTGAAGCGCTCCGGGCATGAATCGATATAAATCTGCCGACTCCGGGTTTTCCGCGAGACGTTTCTGCCACGTTGGGAGGTTGCCGGGTACACCGGTGAGGAATGCATGCCAAGCGTATTTTCATAAAAGAGAATAGTTGCATCCAGGTCGGGAGTAACCAAGGCCACATGATGAAAGCCTAACCAACCCAAACTTTCAAAAGGTATTTTCCGGGGTTGTTCAGTCATGGTTTATACCACTCCTTCATTTCGATTGTAAATAAAATCTGAATCGCAAACCTGCAATCAGAGCCAGTAAGATTAACCACTGACCGGGAATGAAGGCTCCCATACCCTGACCGGACATTACTTCGGAAGCAACCGCTCCGATCATAAGAATGCCAAGCGCTGTCGCTGCGTAGAGAGTCAATCGCGGCAAAGCCAACAGAACAGCGCCTGCTATTTCAACCCATCCAACTGCGACTCGACTCCAATCCGGATAACCTAACTTGTGAAACATCTCGACCATCTGTTCCGTACCCGCCAGCTTCTGAATGCCGCTCTGAACAAAAAATAAGGAAGTCAGACCTACGACGATCCATCCCGCAATACGAATCCATTTCTTCATGATTTTGCTCCTCCTAACGGATTAATTTAATTAGATTTCTAACTATATGCGTAAAAAACGATTGTCACTCCTTTTCGAATAAACCGACCATTTTGACAAGGAGCGCTTTAAGGGAATCGAATTCGTCCGCCGTCATTCCGCCTTTAACCCGCTCTTCTACAACAGTAGTGAAATGCTGCGTCTCTTCTGCCAGCTTCAAACCCGTGTCCGTTAAATAAATGAGTTTGTAGCGCCCGTCTTGCGGATGATCCTTACGGATGATGAATCCCTTACTCGCCAGCCCGTTCAGCAAGCTAGTGACGCTTGGCCGTTCAATCATTAGAATTGGCTCTAATTGAGATGGCGAGATTCCCGGAAATTGGCGAATAACGCTCAACGCGCTCCATTGCGTATGGGTTAAACCCAGCGGTCTCAATAATTCCTCTACTTCTCTACGCAGCGTAATATAGCCGGTTTTTATCAGCCGACCAATCGGCCCTTTATCCCATTGCCAATTCTCATGCTCGCTTTCTTTACTCACAAAGCACCTCTATAGTTAGAATTCTAATTACATTATATCCAGAAATCGGGAATTGTAAAGACTATTGAACGAAAAGCCAAAAAGGGCCGCAACAGGTCCAGCTGTCGGATTGTCTGGCTTAAACTCTTGATTATCGACAGGAGCTAATTTCTACCTGCATTTGACAATCCCGTTCGGACGGTCAATCCCCATCCGAATGATTCCCTTTGCGATACTTCGGCGCGAATCGAGTTTACGCCCAGCTTCCACTTGATCGGCACGTTTGCGAAATCCGGACGAATGCGCCCGTCATGGCTTGGCGGACTCCAGCACCAATCACCTTGATATACTTCCTTATCATTTACCCATAGTCGAATCGAGTCGCTGTAACCAAGCGACAATACGGTTTCTTCCTCTTCCTCGATCACAAAATCGCTTTTGACTACAACCGCCGCACCGGGTTTCGCTTGATAAATTCTGTTGATGTTGAGCGTACCGTTCTCCTCGACGAATGCTTTCGTCCATGTCTGATCCTTGGCTCCATCTTGAATCAATGGGCTCGACACGTACCATTCCGTTATGAACGATTCCGACTTCAACTTGCTAAAATCCGTTGCTTCAGGTTCGATGGACGCCGGGGGAATTTCTTCTATTGAAAGGTTACGGATATAGCTCGGCAAGAAGTTCCATACGCCGACTTTGCCCAATCGTTGCCCGCCATGTTGCAGTCGAGTGATGATAAGCGCCGGCTCCGTGTTCTCCCCGAAGAACACTCTCGCCCCCTCCGATTGAACCTCTAGACTGAACTTGTGCCATGCCCCTGTCGTGTCGGGAAGAGGTCTCTGATAAGAGGGTCCATTATAAATCTGCCACGTCATCGATCCATTTATCACGGGATCGTATTGGATTTCAACCGGAGCGAGATACACGAGTTCGTAATTGCCTGGGTCTTTGGCTCCAAAGACCAAACCGATGAAACCTACTTCACCGGGGATCGCCACTTCAGCTTGCAACCGAAAAGAATCGTACTTCACTTCATCGCGCAGATATATGGCCGAATTCATCTTCTCCAGATATAATGCTTTTTTGCCATTCCATTCTGACGGGATTGCCCCAGAGTCCCCCAAATCGAATCGATCCAAATCGTCCCAAAGCGAATACATTTGCTTCCCTGCCGTCATCAGACTCTCATCTCCCTTTTAATCACTTCCATTTTAAGTTAACATTAATAGTAAGAACTCATACATATTCAAAGTAACGAAAATAGCCCAAAAGACTTGAATAATGAAAGAGGATACAATTCATGCTTGATCCTACTGACAAACTAATTCTGGAGGAACTGGCCAAGGACGGCCGGATTTCGATGAAGAAGCTGGGCGAGAAGGTTCATCTAAGCGGCCAAGCGACGGCTAACCGGTTAGCAAAACTCGAAGAAGATCACGTGATCGAAGGCTATACGATCCGCCGGAACTATAGAAAGACGGGCTATGCCGTGCATTCGTTTATTACGATTTTAACGCGAAGCTTCGATCATCAGCCGTTCTTCTCGTTTCTGGATACGCAGCGCCCTTTCATACTCAATCGATTCAAAATCAGCGGAGAGGGCTGCTATCTCTTGGAATGCCGATTCCCGTCGAACGACGAGCTCGACAAGTTTTTAGAATCGCTAACCCGCTACGTCAATTATAGATTGTCCGTGGTCATTAGCGAGGTCTAGGATATAGCGGGTTGCGGCGAGGTCGATTCAATTTCTTCGTTATTTTCAACTTTATCTTACAACAACGGCATTTTCCGCAAAAGAAGAAAAAAAGCTGCCCCGTCCGCCGATCAGCGCGGCGTTCCGGACAGCAATCTCTCTTCTCATCCGCCCATTAGTCCCGCGGATAACGCAATCGAACATGAGCCTCTTCCACCCACTTGCCGTTCTCGAAATCCCGTCCCCGAACGTCCACCCGATCCTCGTACACCTCGACGAAGTAGCCTTGGCTGCCTTCCCTGCGCTTATCCTCGTCCGTCCATAGGTAAGCGACGGAAGCCGCGTTGAACATCGGAGGCAGGACGCCTTCTCCGTCATAGTATTGACGCGGGGCTTCCAATTCCCAGTGCGTGTGACCCGTGAACAGAATCGCCCGATTCCGGTGCTTCGCCAGCACCGCCTTGAACTCGGCGTCCTGCATGACGCCGCTCCACTTCTGCTCCTCAAGGGAACCCGACACCGTGTTTAACGGAGGCTGGTGGAGGAAGACGAAAACCGGACGATCCGGCAAATCCCCTTCTCCCAGCTTCTCGTCGAGCCAGCGTAGCTGGTCCTCCGACAGAGAGCAATACAGTTCGTGGCCGACTTCGGTACCGAGAAATATAAAATGATGCCCGCCGATCCAATGATCGTGATAGACTCCCGTCATCTCCGTCGCGTTCAGGAAGTTCGACAGGCGCATCGCCCATACGCCAAGGCCGACGTCGTGATTGCCCATCGTCATTAGCAGCGGCGGGAGCGAAGGATTTCTCTCGCCCCAAATCCGCCGGAACTCCTCGTATTCGCCCGGGAAACCGTGATCGGTCACGTCGCCGGCGTGCATGATGCCTTGGCTGTCCGGCGCCTGCTCGGCGATGTCCCGAAGCGCGTTTTCCAATCGACGATTATATGCGTGCTCCCGATCGGAAGTAATATGCGTATCCGTGATGACCTGGAATTTCAGCAGAGGAAGGTCCGCTCCCTCGCTCGATCCGTTACGATTCATCGCCTTCACCGTCTCCTTTGCTAATGCCCTTTACTGCTTATATTCAAGCCGACAACCCCGATCGCGATGATCGCGATCCAGATGATCGAAGACGCCTGTATCCGTTCTTGGAATAACACATGGCCGGCCAACGTAATCAGCACGATTCCGACTCCCGACCACACCGCGTATACCGTGCCTACATCCATATACTTAAGCGCGTAATTCAATAGAGTAAAGCTGGCGCCGTAAAATATAAACATGAGGACGGACGGCACGAGTCGCGTAAAGCCTTCGGAGAGCTTCATGGATACGGTACCGGACAACTCCAACGCGATCGCGAATCCGAGCAGCAACCATCCCATGTTCGTCACACCTTTCATGATTCGCCTTCGACGATCTCCAGTTCACCGTAGGACAAGATAACGGCATCCGCATCGGGCAAATTCCCCGACCCGGCCGCTTCGTCCGCATCCGGTCCGGCGATACCTACGGCAACCGCCGCGCCCGCCGACCGGGCCATTCTCATATCGCCGTTCGTATCCCCGATAACCGCAACCCGCGCAACGTCGACGTTCAACCGCCTGCACGCCAGCTCGACCATGTCCGGGCAAGGCTTGCCCCGTTCTACTTGATCCGTGCCGATGATTGCCGAGAAATACTCCGTCATTCCTAACCATTCGAGATGCCGAACGGCCATCGCCGTTTCGTCAGCCGTCACGACGGCCATTACGATTCCGCGTTCTCGGCAATGATCCAGGAACTTCACGACGCCGGGCAAAGCCCTAACGGCCTTGACCTCCAACATCCGTTCATCCGCGTACTCCCGGCATTCCTCCGCGAGCACCTTGGCTTCCGGCCAAGTCAATCCCGCCCGATAGCCTTGCCAAGCCAGAACCGTAAGCAGATCCGTCAACGTACCCGTAGCCAGCGGCCCGTTGCGGTCGTATCCCGCGAGTTCTCCGTCCGAAGCGCGGCGCGTTCCCCACAATGTATCGGTATCCATGCTCAGCGGAGCGAGACCTCTCTCCTCAAGCCGACGGGAGAACCGGGCGAGCAGCCGCTCGCTCCAGTTCCCCCACGTGTAGATAAAGTCGAGCAGAGTGCCGTCTTTATCGAACAAGATCGCTTGAATCGGATAGGCCGCGTCCGCGACTCGAAGTCGCGTCATGCGGATCCCTCCTTATTTGTTATGCTTGTCCAGCTCCCGTTGAGCGGTTTCTTGCGCTTCCTTAAGCGCCTTCTCCGCCGGGATGTTGCTGATTTGGACTTTGTCCACCGCGATTTTCAAAGCGTCGGAAATTTTGCCGCCGGTCGGATCTTGGAAAGGACCGGAAGCGTGCGCCGCTTGTTGTAAGGGTACCATGCTTTGCGGGTTCGCTTTGCTGTATTCGACGAAAGCCGAATCTTCCAATGCCGATTGGCGAACCGCGATATAGCCGCTGTTCATCGACCAGAACGCCGTGTTCTCCGCGCTCATGAAGAAGCTGTACCATTTGAACGCCGCCGCTTGCTGCTCCGGGCTCGCTTTAGCCGGAATGGCCGCCATGATCGCTTGGGCGACAGGCTTACCCGCTCCTGCGCCTTCCCAGCCCGGTTGTTCCATTGCCGCCAATTGCGCGAAATCGAGGTCTCCTTGGTCGCCGCTCGATCCGGTATAACCGGCCGCATGGCCTTTCATGACGTCGTCGATCGTTTTGTACCAATACTCCCAGCCTTGACCGCCGCTGTGAATGCGCATCGTCTTGTCTTCGTGAATCGCTTTGCGGAAAAATTCGAGCGTCGAGATCCATTCGGGAGTGTCGAGCGTAACGGTTTTGCCGTCCGCGCTCAGCACGCTTCCGCCTTTGCTGTAGACGGCGTCGATCATGTTGGCTTCGCCCCACATCGGCTCCCAGCCGTAGAACGACGTTTTGCCGCCTTCTTTGACCGCCATCTTAGCCGCGGCTTCGCCCAGCTTCTCCCACGTCGTCATGTCTTCCGGCTTGATTCCGGCTTTCTCGAACGCGTCCTTGCGGTAGTACATGATTTGCGTCGTGCCGTACATCGGGAGGAAAAATTGCTTGCCGTCCACTTTCCCTTGCTCCAGGAAAGTCGGAACGACGTCTTCCGGTTTGAAATCCGGGTTCGCGGCGATCAGCTCGTCCACCGGCGCGAAGTAGCCTTTCTTGGCCCAATCGACGTTGGCGGCCAGGACGGCGGCAGGCACGTCGCCGGAGGCGATTGCCGCTTGAAGCTTATTCTCCGTCTCGGAATAGTCCGCTTGAACGACCGGCTTAACGATGACTTCTTGCTGCGAAGAGTTGAATTTATTGATCAGGGTTTGCATGTTCTCGCCGAGCTTGCCGCCCAATCCGTACCAGAATTCGATCGTTACGGGCTCCTTCGGAGCTTCCGAGGAGGCAGGAGCGCTTGCGCTTTCGGATGGCGAAGCTTCAGTCGAAGGCGATTCGGATGCGTTGGAAGCGCCGCCGCTTTCGTTAACGGTTTGGCCGCAAGCCGTCAGGAACATCAAAGCCGCGAGCGTAACGCCGATAGTCGATTTTTTCGTTTTGGACAAAGACATGTTTGGTTTCCCTCCACGTTTTTCTTCTTTTTTTAATTTCTGTTACCCCTTGCTTGCCCCCGCTGTAAGGTTGACGCTCTGGATGACGGTTTTCTGCGCTAGCACGAAGATGACGAGCAACGGGGCGATTGTAAACGCGCTTGCTGCCATAATGAGCGGCCACTTCAGGCCGTATGCACCCCCTTCCACGAAGAAGCTTCTCAGCCCGGCCGATACGAGCTGCAAGCTCGGGTCCTTGGTAATCAACATCGGCCAGAAATAATTGTTGTACTGCTCGATGAACGTGATTAAAGCAAGCACTGCGAAGGAAGACCGGACGAGCGGAACGAGAATCGTCCATAGGATGCGGGTGTGGGAAGCGCCGTCCACGCGCCCGGCTTCGACCAGCTCGTGCGAAACCTGAAGGAAAGCTTGCCGGATCAGAAAAATCGAAAATATGCTCACGCAGTTAGACAGGATCAACCCGCCGTAGCTATCAAGCAACTGCAGCTTCCCCAGAACGATGTAGCCCGGTAAATAGACGGCCGTGCTCGGAATCATATATCCGATCAGGACAAGCGCGGCGAAGGCACCTTTTAGCCGGAACTGCATATGGGTAAGGGCATAGGCCATCATGCCGGAGTTCACGATCTGAATGAGGACGATCGTTCCGGCGACGAAGATGCTGTTCAGCATGTATTGGCCGAACGGCGCCGCCGTCCACGCTTCCCGAAAGTTCTGCCATAGCGGAACGTTCGGCCAGAACGTCGGCGGAAACTGCCAAATTTCGTCGTTCGTTTTGAGCGCGCTGGTAGCCATCCAGTAGAAGGGGAAAGCCATGACGACCGCGATGGCGGCCGCGACGAGATAACGCGCCGTTATTCCGAATTGCATCCATATTTTCATAGCGAATTCTCCTCTTTCCAAGCTTCGTTTCTCAGGAGTAGTGAACGATTTTGCGGCCGACGAAGGCGGAGACGACCGAGAGCAGCACGCAGCCGACGATCAGGATGATCGCGACGGCGGAGGCTTGTCCGATCTGGAACGAATCGAATGCGGATTGGTAGTACAGATACAAGAGCGTCCGCGTCGAGCCCGACGGGCCTCCTTGGGTCAGTACGTTGATCTGGTCGTACGCTTGGATCGCTTGAACCGCCTGGACGATGAACAGGAAAAACGTCGTCGGGGAAATCAGCGGAAGCGTCACGTGAACGAATTTCCGCCACGTCCCCGCGCCGTCCAGGCCCGCGGCTTCTATCAGGTCCGTCGGCACGTTGCGAATGGCGACCAGATAGAAGATCATGCTCCAGCCCGCCGATTTCCAGATCGTCACGAGTAGAACGCCGACGAGCGCCCAATTCGGATCCTCCAGCCAGCGAAGGCCGTCAATGCCGAATACGCGGAGCACGCTGTTGGCAAGCCCCACCTCCGGCTCGTAAATCCAAGACCAGACGATGGATACCGCGACGGTCGGGGTGACCCAGGGCGAGAAAATCAGCGTCCGGTAAATCGCTCCGCCCCGGAGATTCTTCGTCAGAAGCAGCGCAAGCGCAAGTCCGATGGCCAGAATCGGTACCACGCTTCCCAAGCAGAACAGCAAGGATACGCGAAGCGACTGATAGAAAGCCGGATCCTCGAACAAGTACCGATAGTTCTGAAACCCGACGAACAGCTTGTCCGGGCTCATGAAGTCCCATTCCATGAAGCTCAGGTATATGACGTAGCCCAGCGGGAAAAACCAGAACAAGGCAAGGGGAATCATCGCGGGCATGGTGAACAACAACGCCTTGCCTTCCTCGGCAATCGTACTTCTCCTCATCGCTCTACCACCTATCGTACAATAATTATTGAATTATCATTAGATTATGAGGTTAATCAATTGAATTTCTAACAACGTTCTAAAAATATTGTACGGTAGAAATTAAGCCCGAAGGTTATTTCTACATGAAATCTTGCGGAGTTTTGTGTAAAATAATCGGTAGACGAGGCGGTGGAGAAGCCATGAAGAAAGCAACTTCGGGGAAAATGAAAAAACCATCGACGCAACGCGAAGAGCTTCGCGGCAAGGTGATCGACGCTTTAGCCCAGACAATGGACTTATACGGAGTCAATTACTCCTTCGGGCAGCTGTACGGCATTATGTTCTTCGAGGACAAGCCGCTGACGCTGGAGAAGATGCAGGAAAGCATGAACATGAGCAAGAGCAACATGAGCTATGCCGTGCGTTCCCTTATCGAATCCAAGATGGCGTTCAAGCTTCCGGAGAAAGAGGATCGCAAGGATCTTTACGTCGCCGAGACGGATTTCTTCAAAGCGTTCCAGGCGTTCTTCGCCACCAAGCTCCAACGGGAAATCGACGTCATGCGGGGAGCGCTGGACGCCGTCATTCCGCCGCTGTCGGAGACGATCCTGCAGCTCGATACCCCGGAGGAGGAACGCATGCGCTGCCTGGAGGATTTGCACAAGCTGAAGCACGCGGTCAGCTATTACGAATGGCTGCAGCGGTTCGTGAACGATCTGGAATCCGGGGCTACCTTCGACGGGCGGCAGAACGGGGAATAACAGTAAAAAGAAAGCTGGCGATGCAAGGGATTGTCCCTTCATCGCCAGCTCTTTTGTATACACGGGCATGGGAGCGTACGTTCATCCCCGACGGCTATCGGGTTATCTTGCCAAGTAATCCAATCGCTCCAGCTGTCGGATCCCCCTCGAAAGTGCCTTCAAGAAGTACATCGATACGATGGGAAAGCGGATTCGGGACGTTGGTCGCCGGTTGATCGATCAGGTCCATTGTACCAAACAGAGGAAAGTGTCGTAACTATGCGATTTGTTTGCTTGAACACCGTCGGTAATGGGTCAATGTTCTTGACACCCATTGGGAATGGGATCAAGTTCTTGACACCGGCCGATGACAAGAACTTGATCCCATAAAAATAAAAAGCCGCGATCTACGCGACTTTTTATGGGACAATGTTTTTGACATCCGACAGATATATATATATATTTGGAAATTTGATCCACCCACTCCTGATCAGGCAAACGCATGCTGGTAGGGGTGCAACGTTTGCATGGGCGGAAATTTGCCGCTTGTGCTTTCTGAGGGTTTTGAAATATACGCACATTTTCCTTTTTAGGCACTTTAGATTTGCAAGACGGTTTGCAGAAAATGTTCGTAGATTTGACTGCGTATATAAAAATTCCATCGTAACGTGCATCGTTGTGTATGATCGCTTGCCATATTTTTTCAGTTAAACGTTCTTCGCTTTTCATATCCTTCACTCCCCCCCTAGTTTACTCCTGATCCATTTCCCAAGTAAGCATTTCCTAATTAAACAGCAAGATATTAAAATCCGTCTAATGGTAAAATTAGAGATGTAAAACAATAAAGCGACTTGTGAAGGAGAGTATTTTGAGGCCATGCATAAAGTAATCGAACCTAACATTTTGTATTTTGGAACTCCAGTAGTGCTTATCAGCACAAAAAACGAGGACGGTTCAGCAAATTTAGCCCCTATGTCTTCAGCGTGGTGGCTAAACCAGTCCTGTATGCTCGGAATGAGCAGCAGATCCAAGACCTTTCAGAACCTCCTGCGCGAGAAGGAATGCGTGTTGAACCTTCCTTCAGCTGACCTTGTTAGTCATGTAGACAGGTTGGCTCTGCTCACTGGTTCCAATCCCGTTCCCGAATACAAATTGCAGCAAGGATATCGCTATGAACCTAATAAATTCGAAACAGCCGGGTTATCTCAGCAACCCTCCGACCGGGTTAAAGCGCCTCGCGTAGCAGAATGTCCGGTTCAGTTAGAAGCGACTCTCACCCAAGTTCATGACTTCAGCCCCCCCAGTTTCCTTGCTTCAATCGAGGTTGCCATTACTAGGGTTCACGTAGATAAAAAGCTCATTATGACTAGTGGGAACAACTATATCGATCCAGAAAAGTGGAATCCATTGATCATGAACTTCTGTGAATTTTTCGGACTTAGCGGCAAATTGCAACCATCCAGATTGGCACCGATTTTTAGACCAATTCCTGCTAAGTAGAGCCATCTGCAGCATTCCTGATGTAATAATATCTTCATCTTCACAATACGGTGTAAGTACTCCTCAAATGACTGTTTTGATTGCCAATAATTTGTCCGAAACTTGGGCAGACATGCAACGTAAGCGTCAAATCCGACACATAGAAATCAGATTTAATCTGTGAGAATATGAATGTGTCGCTCACGCGAGGGATTCGTTCGAACCGGTAAGTCAGGAACGCCAAATAGCCCCCGTATTGCAGGGGGCGCAACAGACTTTCAATTATAAGTGGTAAGGTTATTTGACGCTTACGAAATTCCTTTTAAAATCCAGAAGTTATTCAACTATCGTTTCCCGTTAATTGAAGTGAACTTGAGAACTAGCTATGATAGTCAATATAATGAGCAACAATGATTTTACATGGGATTCTTATGGGGGATTATGAACAAATGGATGAAAAAAATCGATACTTTTCAGAAGAACGACCTAGCCATCAAATTTCTTGGACTTTCTCTGACACAATACATAGTGACTTACTTACCACCAAGGATCTTGTTTATAACACTTGCAGGTTTGATTGCTCTCAGCCACTCCTTGAAGCACAAAATGCTGAATATGGGGCGTATGTATTTAACTTGAATGCTCTCGCTATTAGATTTCGTGTCGCAAAAATCACTCCTACAAAGGTCGGGCAATTTGTGACTTTATGGGAGAAAAAAGAGGATGGACCGATTCAACCATATGACGTATCAGATCCAGTCGATTTCTTTGTTATTAGTACACGTAAAGGGAGTAAGTTCGGTCAGTTTATATTCCCAAAAGCAGTTTTATGTGATCAAGATATCGTTTCAAATAAGGGTAGAGGTGGTAAGAGAGCAATACGCATTTACCCACCTTGGGACAATCCTACGAGTCGTCAGGCTCAAAAAACTCAGATATGGCAGTTGAAATATTTTTTGGAAATACCCGCTAATATACCAATAGATTTTGTTCGTGCTCAAATGCTTTACAATCAAAATGCAAGCAACACCGAAGAAGTTTAACAAAGTGGGTAAGGACAAGAATCCCAAGCCCACTTCGTTTATTGTGGCAGTCTTAAATGTTGACTCCATGTTGACTCGAACTCGCGCACGCTTAGGGCGTTGACTTCAATGCGAACGAGAAGAATGAGTCGGTAGAGAAGAGCCAGCTTATAACCGTCCCATAAAAAAGTTACAAAGGCCAGAGTCTTCAGGCGAGGAGTTACGGAAGATACGATTATGCGTCTGTTTCGTCACTGTGCTATAAGTACTTACCTCACGCGTTTGTTGACTCCTTGTTGACTTCAACCAAAAAAAATACAGAGCACCGGTGGTCATTCCGCCGTGCTCTGTATTCAGAATTAGTGCACTGCTATACTCATTTACGCTCTTACTCATCTCCAGTCGCAATCGAATTCTCACTATAAGAAATCCAATCGCTCCAGCTCCCCGCGTACAGAAACCGCAATATCATCCGCGATCGGCGTTTCCATTATTCTCTTGACCTCTCTGACATCAGGGGTCTTGCCTAACGCCCACATCAACTTGGGAACGATCGCTTCCGAGTTCATATCCTTCGATGAAATGATCCGTTCATCGGCCGCTTGTCGCCCTACCTCATATAACGTCCGGTCTTCGCCCTCTTCAAGGCATTGAGTCGTCATGACGACAGCTACTCCCGATTGAACCAGCTCATTTATTTTCATAATTAAGCTTCTTCCTTGGGTAGGCACTCCTCCAAGTCCGAAGCCTTCGATGATTACCCCTTTATAATGATCCTTGAGAAAATCAAAAAGCTCCGGCTTTGACCCCGGATGCAGCTTCAATAAAAAAACATCGGGGCACAAGGAGACTTCTAATTTCACCGTCTTGCCCCGAACCTGCGAAACGGGCTTAGTATACTTGACTTCACCCCGATCAATCATAGCAACGTACGGATAATTGATGCTCGTAAAGGCATGAAAGCTTCTTGTCTTTACTTTTACGGCTCTGGTTCCGTTAATGACTTTGCCGTCAAAAACAACAAATACGCCTCCGAGGTCCTCGCAGGCAAACCGCGCAGCATCGCCAATGTTTCTCATCGCATCGGTATGTTCATAGGTAATGGGAACCTGCGAGCCTGTCATAACAACCGGCTTTACGATATTTTGCAGCATATAAGACAGAGCCGCGGATGTATATCCCATCGTATCCGTTCCGTGAGTAATGACAAAGCCATCATAATGGTCGAAATGTTCAAAGACAGCCTCCGCTATACGCACCCAACCTTCAGGCTGCATATTCGTGCTGTCTATTTCCATCAGCGCTCTGCTTTCAACCTTATACCTCCGATTTTGCTCCGGAAAATAACTCGCGATTTCCTCGTCCGTCATTCCCGGAGTCAGTCCGTTTTCTCCCCGAACGGATGCGATGGTTCCGCCTGTAGTCAGCAGCAGTATTTTTTTCATAGCACTTTCCCAAGAAATGCTTTCGTGCGTTCATGCTTCGGAGAATCGAATATTTCGGCCGGAGTTCCTTCTTCGATAATATATCCCCCATCCATGAAGATGACGCGGTCAGCCACTTCGCGGGCGAAGCCCATTTCATGCGTGACGACAATCATCGTGATGCCTTCGCGGGCCAGTTCCTTCATGACCAGCAATACTTCACCCACCATTTCCGGATCTAGTGCCGAGGTCGGTTCGTCGAACAACATGACGCGAGGATTCATGGCAAGCGCCCTGGCAATAGCTACGCGCTGCTTTTGTCCGCCCGACAAACGATCAGGGGATTCATCCTTTTTCTCCGCCAAGCCAACCTTCGTAAGCAGTGCCATCGCTCTTTTCTGATTCAGCTGCTTCTCCATTTTTTTAACGTATTTAGGGGCAAGCATAATATTTTTTAATACGGTCAAATGGGGAAATAAATTAAAGCTCTGAAAGACCATGCCTACATTTTCACGCAATTTATCGATATTCGTCTTAGGCGAAGTAACTTCCATACCCCCAATCACGACGTTCCCGGACGTTACATCCTCAAGAAGGTTCAGACACCGGAGGAATGTGCTTTTTCCCGATCCGGACGGCCCGATCACGCAAACCACTTCCTTCTCGCGGATCGTTGTCGAAATATCCTTCAGCACTTCCAACGAACCGTAACTCTTTCTCAAGTTTTGTACGACGATCATTTGCTGAACCTCCTCTCAAGCAGACGGAATACACGGGTTAAGATATAGATGATCACGAAGTAAAGAGCGCCTACGGCACCCCATATTTCAAACGAACGGAAATTGCTAGAAATAATAATTTCCCCGTTCTGCGTCAATTCCCGAATTCCAATGACAGACAGCAGGGATGTATCTTTAAGGCTAATAATAAATTGGTTTACGAAAGCAGGCGTCATCCGGCGCAACGCTTGCGGCAAAACGACCAGCCTCATCGTCATAAACCGGCTTAGTCCCAATGAGCGGGACGCTTCTACCTGGCCTTTATCAATGGAATTAATGCCTCCGCGAACAACTTCCGCAATATAGGCGCCTGCATTCAAGCTAATAGCCGCAATTCCGCCAATCTCCGGCGATATTCGAATGTCCAAAAAAGCGGGCAATCCCAAATAAATGAAAAAGATCTGAACCAGCAGCGGCGTGCCCCGAATAAGGTCAACATAAAACGTTGCGGCGCCCCGAAGGATTTTAGAATTGGAGGTATTCATCAAGCCAGCAATTAAGCCTATAACAAATGCAATGCATAACGAAATGAACGCCAGCTTTAACGTAATCAGAACGCCTTGCAGCAACATCGGCATTGCATCCATAATAACTTGCATCGAGGATGTCAATGTAATCTTAGCTCCTTCCTCTCGTATCATTTAATAGGGTCTCGTTAAGCGCAAGCCGACCTGTTTACCCGATACTTCTAAACAGGCCGGCCGGCTAAAAAGCTTATTGTTTATTTCTTGCCTACATAGGTGTTAACAATTTCATCGTACTTGCCGTTTTCTTGCAGCTTCTTCAATCCATCGTTAAGCTTTTTCAACAGCTCTTCATTATCTTTGCCGACAGCTATGCCGTAAAAATCGCCGTTTAACCGGTCTCCGACCACTTTCAAGTTAGAATCGGGATCGACTGCGATCTTGTACGAGATAACCGGGAAGTCCTCCAGCGTAACGTCGGCGTTTTTATTGGCAACCTCCATGTACATGGTCGGGCTATCATCGAAGTATTTGATCTCCGCGCCGTATTTCTTCGCCAATTCTTCAGCCATCTTGGCGCCCGAAGTTCCTTTCTTGATCGCAATGACCTTTCCGGCCAAGTCTTCCGGACTGTTAATCGTCGTGTTGTCAGCCCGAACGATAAGCGAAAGTCCCGCTTCATAATAAGGATCGGACAAGCTTACAACCTGTTTGCGCTCGTCCGTAATGCTGATGCCCGCAATAGCGCCGTCCAATTGGCCAGCTGTAAGAGCCGGGATAATCGCTTTGAAATCCATCGGCTTCAGTTCAACCTCGAAGCCTTCTACTTCGGCGATCGCGTTGATCAAATCGATATCTATGCCGACGTACTTGCCATCCTTCTCGAACTCGAAGGGAGGGTACGTTGCGTCAGTGCCAAACGTATATTTGGTCACCTTTTCCTCATTTGCTCCAGTTTCAGCCTTATTAGCACCGCAAGCACTCAGCGTCAACGCGATGACAGCCACGAACAACAATAAACCTAACTTTTTCATGTTACCCAACCTCTTCTCTCTTATTGTTTTTTGTAAACCGTTTCTCTAACATGTCTATATCGTACCGCCTCCGCTACGGCAAACTACAACATCCTACAAAAAAAATCACCTTCGATGTAAATAAACCTAACACAACAAAAAATCCGAAGGATCAATCCGGACTTAACCGATTGATCCTTCGGATTTTAGCTTTTCATTTTCTCCAGCACCTCTATATATAAGACCTGCAAAAACTTTTTGATATTCACTTTCCCTTTTTCAGGATTCTGCCCTTCGTCCATCACCTTCATTCTCATCCGAATATCTTGAAAATCGAAGTAAAGCGGGGCATAATATTCAAATTTCGGGTTGCTGTAATCCGTCAAGCCGATCGACGCCAAATGATTCAACGCAGCCATGACGGTCCGCCTGATTCGCTGCTCAACCGCCTTGCTCTCTTTCTCCACATCGCTCTTGCTTTGTTTAGAGGCACGGGCTGCGGATTCATACAATTCCTTTAACGGCGGAAAGTCGCCGGACTGCCGGTGCTCCGTTACATATTCCAGCAATGAAATGACATCCTTACTGCCGGTTTCGCCGATTATGCCTAAATCCATCAGAATAGGCTTCACAACCTCGCGAACGGTCGGTTCTCTGCGAACCGCCGTTTCTACCGCATCGAATTTCGCTAAAGATTGCTTGATTTCTAAGATATGAAGCTCGTATTTCCGCTGTTCGTTCACTTTCGACAATACCGCTTCCACTTCCAAACGGTTGATCGGCTTATGGATAAAAAACTCGATTCCTCTTTGGTAGGCTTGTCCGACCATTTCTTTATTTTCGATTTGCGAAATCATAATAAACTTTCCATGATAACCTCTGCTTTTCAATTGCGCGATCGTTTCGATCCCATCCTGACCCGGCATCAGCAAATCAATCAATACGATATCCGGCTTCAGTTCAAGAATGATTCCGATCCCCTCCGCTCCGTCTCCCGCCGTGCCGGCAACCTCGCCAAGCTTGCACTGCTCAATAATGTTTTGCAGCATTCGCCTGCAAACGGCGTCGTCATCCACGATAACGTAAGATATCGACATCGGCTTCGCCCCCTTTCTGTAAAGCGGTTATCGGAATACGAACGAGAAATCGGGTGCCGCCCGTTTCCTTCGACGGCTCCACTTCGATCGCGCCTCCGAGAGAATGAACGATATCGCGCACGTGAGAGAGGCCAATCCCAGTTGCCGCAACTCCCTCAACATTAAATTTTGTCGTAAAGCCCGGTTCAAAAATAACATCATGATCTTTGTCGGGTATGCCTATTCCTGAATCGGTCACAACGAATACAATGTCTGTTTCATTCTGGACAACTTGCACCCTGACTATTCCGCTCTTCTCTATCGCTTCTACAGCATTAGACACCAGGTTGTTGAGCACCGTCAATATAGGGAAATAATTCGGGGTAAAGACGTTGATCTCCGCTTCTCTTTCAATACTGATTTTTTTGTTCAGCATTTCGCTGTATTTTTGATTTCCTTTTACGACAAAATCGAGAATCTCCGAGAGGCTCAGGTCAACGACGATTTCACTGTCATATAACTTCAACAATCCTGCCAATATACGTTGGGAATCCTTCTTCACTTCATGGATTTGCTGGGCGATCTCCAATGCTTGCACGCTATGGCCGTTTAGATTCTCTTCTTTTAATTTGCGGGACAGATTAAAGCTGTTTACGGTAATGGACTCGATCGTATCCATTGATTTTTTCAAATAAAAGACTTCCCCATATAAACCGGTGCCGATATGGATCATTTGCTCCATCCTCTTCTGCTGTTCGGCATGGAGGAACCGCATTTGACTGATCGAAATGCTGCTATAGAGCCCGATCACAAAATAACTTCGCACAATCGCGATAGCCAATAATTGAAACCATTCCCCAAGATGAAAAGCATGCGTATCAAGCAACATCCCGCGTATGATGAGCTCGGTTACGTTAGAAGCAAAATCGATCACGGAAACAATCGCGCCCAATACAAGGGGATGATACTCGTTTATCCTTTCTTTGAACCGGCTCAATCCTACTGCAAAAACAACATAATAAATGCCGGCTGCCAAGTTATTTTGAATGCTTCCCTGGATCGAAAAGGAGTTGGTAGCGATCATCCAATCCCCGGCTTGGAGGACCATGCTAAACAATCCCGATGCGAGCCCGATCGTTAAATACGGCAAATGACGCATAAATAACAGAAAAAATAAAAATGTACTTACGCCCAGACCGATACGGAAAAAATCGCCGCTGAAGGGGTTTATCTTGAATTGAGCGCCAATGGCCGTAGCCATTGCGATAACAAGGATTTGCAATCTTTCATTTTTAATAAGACTATTCATCCTGCGACCCGCCTCCTGATGATAGCCGTACGTCAAATTCCCTTACACAAACCTATCTTATAACAATGTATATACTAACATGGAATTCATTTTTATTGAATAATAGGAGCTCGTTCGTGAAGTGGAAAGTTGTGTTACTCCATAAGGGCGCCTTGCAGCGAACCATAGTTCAACGTAATTGACTAAGTGGGTAACCCTTAAAGCAGCGGGCGCGCATCGGAAAACACAAAGGCAAGAACCTTCAGACTTCGTGTTGATTCCGAACATGCCAAATACACCGCCGAAGTCTTAGGGCAACATGGCGGTGTATTCGTCATTAAAATACTGCTATATGCTCTTCAGCCTTCATTCGTCGCCAGTCATGATCGGATTCCCCTCATACGAAATCCAGTCGCTCCAACTGTCGGAGTGGTTTCAGGACATTTTATCTAGTTGCCTTCGCCCGGAGTAAATTAAGCCCCATCCCTATGAAAACAATTCCCGTTATCTTATTCAGGACTGTAGCAATTTTCGAATTATTCCTTAACTTGTTTGTAGCAAATGAAGAAAATAAGGCGACCAAAATGCACCATACGCCACCAGTAAAAGTAAACGTTAAGCCAAGAATAATAAAAGCAAAGGATCCCCCATGAATCGGATC
>NZ_JBHSMH010000080.1:20708-20954 GCF_042655365.1 Cohnella suwonensis
AAAAAACAATGCAACTTTTGGATTCGTGATACTCGTTAAAATACCCTGAAGATAAATCCTCTTTAAATTCAACTCATTAGCCAAAATTGTAGTGTGGCCCATTGAAGTCTTAGAGCTTATCATTTTAATGCCCAAATAAACCAAATGTAAGCGTCAAACCTTCCCCACCTTCAAGCCCGCTAATCGCTATGAGATAATCCTCCTCAGAATCAGTCAGGGGAGGATTTTTTATGGCCAGAAAAGATG
>NZ_JBHSMH010000081.1:0-1692 GCF_042655365.1 Cohnella suwonensis
GGAGGCCACTGAAAAAGTCCATTAACTCGAAAAGGTGCAGACCCTCTCTATTTTTGAGGGGACTGTACCTTTTTCTTGTATAATCAAGGTATAACGTCGGAAGGATGAAGACCATGCTACAGCCTCAGATCTCATTTGCGTTTAGCCCTTACACGGCGCTGTATGACCTCATTGTGCCGAAAGACAACATGTTACGCCAGATCAATGAACTGGTGGACTTCTCCTTTGTCTACGACGAATTGAAAGCAAACTACTGCATGGACAATGGCCGGAACGCCATCGACCCTTTACGGATGTTTAAATATTTGCTCCTGAAGGCCATTTTTGAAATGTCGGACGTGGACTTGGTCGAGCGCTCTCGGTACGACATGTCATTCAAGTACTTTCTCCAGATGGCGCCGGAAGAATCAGTCATTGACTCGAGCTCGTTAACCAAGTTCCGCAAGCTGCGACTGAAGGACCTAAACCTGTTGGACATGTTAATCGGAAAGACCGTTGAACTGGCCATCGCGCAAGGGATTCTGAAGAGCACCTCCATCATTGTGGATGCGACGCATACGAAAGCTCGTTACAACCAGAAATCGCCGCGAGAAATTCTGCAAGACCGTTCCCGCAAGTTACGAAAAGCGATCTACTCCATAGACGATTCGCTGAAAGCGAAACTTCCGGTCAAGAACACCGTGGATACACTTGAGGCCGAGATCGAATACTGCCAGAAGCTCGTTGAGGTTACCGAAACCAAACTCGGTATTGCCCAATTACCTAAAATCACAGAACCGTTGAACCTGCTCAAAGAGACCATTGAAGATGACGTAGAACAACTGCGTATCTCGAAGGATCAGGAAGCGCGTGTCGGCCACAAGAGCGCGGACTCCTCGTTCTTTGGCTACAAGACGCATATCGCCATGACGGAGGAACGAATCATTACAGCGGCTATCGTTACAACGGGAGAAAAGAACGACGGAAAGCAACTGCAAACCCTCATCGAGAAAAGCAAAGCAGCGGGTATGGACGTAAAGACGGTTATTGGCGATACCGCGTATTCAGAGAAAGAAAACATTGCGTACAGCAAAGACAATGACATTGAATTGATTGCAAAGCTGAATCCGCAGATTACGCAAGGCGGTCGTAAGAAGGAAGATGAATTCGAGTTTAACAAGGATGCGGGAATGTACGTATGTAAGGCTGGTCATATGGCGATTCGGAAAGCAAAGCAAGCAAGAAACGAAGGCGGAAAAAACAAAAGGACGATCTACTACTTTGATATAGAAAAGTGCAAGGCATGCCCATTTAAGGCAGGGTGCTATAACGATGGCGCTA
This sequence comes from Cohnella suwonensis, assembly GCF_042655365.1. Lineage (NCBI taxonomy): Bacteria > Bacillati > Bacillota > Bacilli > Caryophanales > Paenibacillaceae > Cohnella > Cohnella suwonensis. Next base: position 1,321 of record NZ_JBHSMH010000081.1, read on the forward strand.
GCAAGACGTACTCCGTAACAATGAAGTCGGACGAGCACTCGGAACAGGGCGAATTTCAAGAAAGCGAGTACTTCAAAGCAAAGGCGAAGGAACGATACAAAATTGAAGCTAAGAACAGCGAACTAAAACACCGACACGGGTACGATGTAGCGTCGTCCTCGGGTTTAATAGGTATGCAATTACAAGGCGCCATGGCGATATTCGCTGTAAATCTAAAGAGAATTTTGAAGTTGGTGGAGTAAAAATTGGGGTTAAACAAACAGTGGTAAAATGAAAAAGACGACTATATATCCTTATTTTGGGATAGTAGTCGTCTTTTGATTTAGTCAATCACTTACTGATTCAAAAAATCGTAGGTTATTCAGTGGCCTC
>NZ_JBHSMH010000082.1:0-129593 GCF_042655365.1 Cohnella suwonensis
ACTCATGGCCAGCCACGAGATCCCAGAGCTCGAGTCGATCTGGGATAGCTTCATCGCCATCAAGGACGGGGCTTTGCTTCGCTATGCCGATGTCGAGGAACTGCATGACTCGGAAGGAATTGGTATCACGTCGTGGATGAAGACAACTATTAAGGAGAGTGTTTAATCATGAAGGAAGTCTCGGTGTTTCGTCTCTACCTGTTGCGTGCCCTGTATCTCCTTGTTGTCGTAGGACTCGGAATCGTGGTATGGCCCGGCGTCATCCGCCACGAAAAGTGGGATCTGATGGAGGGCGTCGTCCAATGCATGCTGGCCGCCTTCTCGGCTCTCTCCCTCTTGGGTCTCCGGTATCCACTGCAGATGCTTCCGTTGCTCCTATGGGAGATGCTCTGGAAGCTGATCTGGCTATCCGTCGTCGCTCTCCCGCTATGGACTGCCGGGCAGCTAGACGACTCAACCTTGGGAATCGTGTTCGAATGCTTGATCGTAGCGGTTTTCCCCTTCTGCATTCCTTGGCGTTATGTGTTCTCTCATTATATAAAGAAGCGTTCGGATCGTTGGGCTGGCGGGAAGTCCGGAATTGCCGGGTGAATGGGGATATGTGTGCAGAACGGGATTTTGCTCGCCTGGTAGCATAGACAGAGTACGGATCAACGATCCACGAAAGTCGAAAAGAAGATTTCAACGCTCAATCAGCGTCAACTCCAGCAATGGATTGATGAGCTGCCCAGATACATCAAGGCATATTTGCCAATTTCAACAAGGTTTCCGTCATGGTTTAGTTACGCGCCTGGTATTGCTAAAACTATAATTAGGGAGGCGTAACTCCATGATTGACTACCATTGTAGAGCATATTTTCGAAAGGCGATCCAGAAGAAGAGAAACGGTGCCGGTTTTTCTATTCCTCATTTGAAGTGACAGTCTATAACTTTATTTTTCCGGTTTATCAAGAGCTAAATATAAAAAGTCAGATAAAATAAAGAGTTCTACATATTGTACATGACTAATATGTGGAACCCTTTATGTTTAACTATCGTTCCCCGTCGTAATCAACTTTTCGAAAACGCTGTTGTAATTCCCGGATTCTCCATCATAAATTTAGCGTTAACCTTGTAAGTCTCAAGAATGTTGTATATCTCCTCAGATCTGTTAGTCTTTATCGTTACAAGTACCTTTTGATAGGTATTTAACATTACAAAAATTTCATTGGCATTTTCAATTGGCTCGAATTCTCTTAACGGAATACCATCTATTTCTTTTGTGTTTACCTTAAAAACCCCTCTATTTTCACCATCCACATAAAAGTCACCTACAGCCTCAAGATAAATCGATTCTAATATTTCATTGGCTAAAGTTAATGGGTTATTCTTTATTTTTGGAGGTAAAAATAAAGCACAACTATATATAAAAGACAGACCCACGCAGTAAATTAAAAACGATAGCAAAAGATCGTCTATCTCGATTTCGTCATAAAAAAAGCCAAATATCGCTTCAATTGAGGTAGCAATGATAGCCATTTTAATAAACAAAAACGAAATTGAATTAATATCAATCTTTAAATGCTTCATTTTATTCCACCCGTCAATACAACCCTAATAATATGCTTCACATTCCAACTCTTCATCTTTCCGCAGCTCTCCTTAATGTCAATTATTCCAATATTATATCGGTTACTAGGAAGAAAATCACAATATTCTTAAGCACTTGTTGTATTGAAGTAACGCTGCCCGTTAGGAAGGAGTCATATTGCCGTTAACAAAACCTCCAATTAGCTATTGCGGCTAACCGGAGGTTTTTTTGTCGAAGGCGTCGGTTTGTAGTCCTGATATTAGTAAATCGAAAAGTGTACCCAATCTTTTCCTTGAACGGCGTTCATTTCTTTGAAGAAAGATTGAGCACGATTGTTATTAACGGAAGTGATCCAAGTCATATTGGCGTAACCCTGCTCTATGCAGTAATTTATACACGCAAGATAAAGCCGTGATTCAAGTTCGGAATTTCTATAGGCTTCCTTGACATAGAGGTCATTCATTACAGCAATTTTATCTGCTTTCATCGTGCTGAATGTAAAGTAAAGCGTGGCAAAACCCACTATTTGACCGTTATCTTCCAACACAAACTGTATCCCTTGTCGTTTATCGAAAAGGGTTTGAATCAGATGTTGAACCTTATTGTCAGACGGGCTGGGATTTTTATAAAAGTCTACGATGTATTCATTCATTATTTCAGTCAACCCAGTTAAATCATCAGGTGCAGCATTCCTTATCAAAGATGACATCGTATCTCCTCCACTCTCCTGTTTATGAGAATTAATATACAGTTTTACGAATAAATATGCAACAATAACAGTAAAGATAAAGGAAAAACCTTATCAACTTGACTAGGTGGTAGTCTAATGATTCAACAACAACAAGATAACACGCTCCGCCAAATCAACGATTTGGTCGACTTTTCCTTTGTGTACGAGGAATTGAAAGAACGCTACTGTCTCGATAATGGCCGGAATGCGATCGACCCGATTCGCATGTTCAAGTACTTGCTGCTTAAGGCCATCTTCGAACTGTCCGATGTAGATATCGTCGAGCGTTCCCGGCTCAAGAATAATTGTTTCCAGTTCAGACATGATCTATCCTCCAGTCTGTGCTACAAAAGCTCCAGATGGACCTTATCCACCCATGTCTTAGCATCCAACGCATAAGATTGCGATTTTTGCTTAATTTCCTCTGGAATTTGAGGATGATCGGGATTTACACGCAGCAAGGTGGCATTTGGATGCTGGTGCGTCACATTTTCCATCGGCCATCGGATTACGCTTGGCGTGTTGAAGCCTACACCCAGCTCGATTAAACATATCTTTCGGTTCAACGTATTTTGCAGCCAGGACATGAACCGCTCTCGTTGTGATTCATATGGCTTTTCGATAAAGTACCGGTCTATGCGTACGTTAAGAAACATAGGCCCCCCGCAATTCGGGCAATAAGGAATCACATCAGGATCATTAACTGTCAAGGTATCCCGATTGATAACAGGTAAAATTCGATCCACAGCCGGTTTACTCGGCCAAGTCTCTTGCGTGCATGCTTTCATACACTGCATAAGGGCATAGTCCCCTTGAGGCGTATAGGCACGTTCCTGATCGAAACCAGCTTTATAGAACATGCCGTCCACATTGGAGGTAAATACAAAATAGTCCTTATCCTTAACCAGATCATATAGTTTTGTATAAACCGGGCTCTCAGGTGCTTCAAATCGGATATAGTTCACATGCGTTGCCCAGTAGGCCCACTTTTCCTCTTCCGTCCAATCCATAAAGCCTATCAATTCATACTGTCGGGTAAAACCCTTCTTCATCAGCGGTTTAAAAAGGCGTGAGAAAGTATCTTGATTCCCATAGCTGTAGCCAGCAGCAGCCGAAAGACCAGCCCCTGCGCTAACCAAGATACAATCTGCAGTTCGTATCGCTTCAGCCGCGGCGAAAATCGAGTCATCGTTCGAAAATCCGTTTGTAGGCATCCAAATCCTCCTCCCCATAAACGTTAAATATAATCCGGTCAAAACTTCCCGGGTTCTCGTTTAACCAATCCGTAACTGCCTCAACTGCAACCTGCGCTGCTTCCTGCTTGGGATATCCGAATACGCCGGTTGAAATGCCACAAAAGGCAATCGTACGGATATCGTCCACCTCCGCGGCTACGGATAAGCATGACGAATAACATGAGGCAAGCTGTTTGCGTTGTTCCTCGGTCACAACCTGACCGGACGGAATAATCGGACCGACAGTATGGAGGACGTAGCGTGATGGCAGATGGTACGCTCGCGTAATTTTTGCTGTACCCGTCGGCTCCAAATACCCTTGTAAACTCATGATAACTTCACAATCCTCTCGCAGCCTAGGACCGGCAGCTGCGTGAATCGCATTATCAATACACCGATGGAAAGGCTGGAAGCAGCCCAGCATCTGATTGTTAGCTGCATTGACGATCGCATCGGCATCGAGCATCGTAATGTCACCTTGCCACATTACAAATTGACTAGGAAAAAGTGATGTGCCAAACTGCTCCTGAACCGTAGGAAGATCACGGCTGGCAACAAACCCCTTCTTACCTTTATCATAAGCAAGAAGAATGTCCAAATGGGATTGTACGCCGCTAGCAAACGGCCTTGGAGCCCGCATCGTTAATAAGGCCTTGATTAAAGATCGTTTTTCGGCTAGCGGGGCTGGTATTGTTGGTGGTTTCTCTCCTTCTCGCTCAGTTAACAAGGAGCTTAACACCACATAAATACTAGATACATATGCCTCTTCTGTAATGATCCCTTTGTAACTAGAGTCGAAAAGAATGTCGAGATCAATTTGTTTTCTGTAACGTTCCAGCGGAAGACCTTGAATGCTGCCTTGCATAAGGGCGCCTTCTTTCTATAAAAAGAATCAGCGCTTTTGCGGCAGCGCTGATCCAGCATAGTATTAGTTAAAATTTCCCGTTTTGATTCGCACGTTTTTCTTCCGGCAGAATGGTCTCCATAACGTCCCAATGCTCGGCAATTTTGCCGTTGTCTACACGGAACAGATCATAGTACGCCGTGTGATCGCCAGCAAAAGTTCCTTCGCTCGCGACAAGTACAAAATTCCCCTGTCCAATAACCTGATGAATCTGTTCATACTTCATCTCAACGCCTTGTTCAGCCATTGCCTGAAGTGCCGCGCCAAGGCCTGAAAGGCCATCCGCAATCGACGGGTTGTGTTGAATGTAATTGTCGCCGTCAAAGTAAGAAGTCAACAGGTTCGGATTTTTGCCCATTAATATATTTTCCACAAAGCCTTTTACATACGCTTTGTTTTCTTCGGTTATATCAGCGTCTGCGATCTCTGTGGGACCGTCAATCATCGTGTGCCCACTTGGGGTTTGATTCACCTTGTCCTGAAGATTATCCCAGTGCTCAACAATCTGACCGTTCTCAAAACGGAAGATGTCAAAGCCGATTTTCGGACCGAAGAAGTTGTAGTCGGTATGCAGGGCGACAAAATCACCATCAACGATAACGCGCTTAATGTCTACCTTCGTACCGCCCTTTTTCAGGCTGTCGAGTGCCCCAAGCATAACTTCACGTCCGTCTGGAAAGCTAAGATTGTGCTGAATATACTTGTTGGGATTAATATGCGCCTGAATTGCACTTGGATCCCCGGATTCTAAGCTTTGTAATACAGCAATTGCTTTTTGGGTTTGCTCAATTTTTGCATTTGTCATTGGTAATTCCTCCAAAATAGTTAGTTTTTTAGTTATGAATTAAAATTTTCCATTCTGATTTGCGTGTTGCTCCGCCGCAGGAATCGTTTCAAGCACATCCCAATGTTCAGCGATTTTTCCGTTCTCCACACGAAACAGATCGTAGTAGGCCGTATGATTCCCTGCAAACGTTCCTTCGCTCGCGACAAGAACGAAATTACCTTGTCCAATAACCTGATGAATCTGATCGTATTTCATCTCAATGCCTTGTTTAGCCATTGCTTGCAGTGCAGCTCCAAGACCGGAAAGGCCATCCGCAATCGACGGGTTGTGCTGGATGTAATTGTCGCCGTCAAAGTAAGAAGTCAACAGGTTCGGATTTTTGCCCATCAGAATATTTTCTACAAAGCTTTTGACATATGCTTTGTTTTCTTCGGTTTTATCGAGATCCACGATTTTGGTTTCCCCATCCAGCATGGAATGTCCGCTCGGGTTATTGGCGGCCAGCGTTTGAAGGTTATCCCAATGTTCAACGATTTTGCCGTTTTCAAAGCGGAAGATATCGAAGCCCGCTTTAGGGCCGCCGAAGTTATATTCGGAATGTACCGCTACGAAGTCGCCATCTACTAAGATGCGGCGCGCGCTAACAGTCGTTCCTGCTGCCTTCAGTGAAGGAAGGGCCTGAACAATGACATCCCGTCCTGTCGGAAGCGTCAGATTATGCTGGATATAACCCTCATCCACGAATTGAAGCATAGCTTCTGCGCTTCCGTTCTCCAGCCCTTCCAGGACAGCAATGGCCTTGTCCGCATTCGTCGTTGTTACGCTGACTGTCTTCCGGGCTTGATTCCATGCGACTTGCTTGCCGAAGATCGATTTCAATGAAGTAACCGGAACATATGCCTTATTCGCAGCTAAAAAAGGTGCGGCATCAAGGACGATTTTTGTATTGTCGACATTTGCTGTCTTGCTTCCGATTGTAAACACGACCTTTTTACCGGCCAGAGTTACTTCAACTTCGTTTTTATTTGCTTTTACGGTCAGTGTTTCATCATTCAAAGAGACCCGCTTTGCCAGATCTTTGAGCGGAACGAAGGTGCGGCCGCTTTTAACCACAACATCCGAAAGATTTGCCCCATCAAGGCTTACCGTGATTTTAGATTGTTGGTTGGACTGAGCCGATGCGGCCATTGGAACCATTTGAACCGCCAATACGGTGGATGCGATCAGTGCCGCTGCTTTCTTTTTCATTTAGATTTCTCTCCTTAGTATCATGATTATATGAAATGTTACTAGTTACATTACATTATGAATAAAAAAATTAGCACTTGCTTTTGATGCTTTGAACAATGTCATAAATCGTGGTCTTCATAAGAACTTGCTCCATTTGCTCTTGGGCTTTATGAAGTGGCTGCTCAAGGGCCGACTGAATATTTCTTCCCACCGGACATTGTAAATTCGTTCCCTGATGAACCGTAAACAGTACATGCTCTTCTGGCAGTTCTACCGCACGATAGACATCCAGCAAGGTGATATCCATCAGTTCACGTTTGAGCCGTATTCCTGCAACACCAGCCTTGGAAGCAATCAAGTCGGCCCGACTTAACATCCCCATAATCCGGCGGATAACTGATGCGTTCGTGTTTACGCTCCCAGCAATGAATTCAGAGGTTACCTTTCCCTCCTCCGTTATTCCGATGAGAGCAAGAACGTGAATAGCTACAGAAAAACGGCTACTAATCATGTATATCACCTCCTGCGGTGTGTCCCGCTCACATATGTAACTATAGCAGTTACATTATGGGGTGTCAACCTATTTTCTTTATTCATTATGAATGGCGCTTAGCTTTACATGGCATAGTAAAACCACTTTTATTATGCTTTAATGAAGTAAGCCATCTTTCTGAAAGGAATGCATCCCCATGATCAGCAGCCGTTTTACCGTGGCGGTTCATATACTAGCCTTAGTTCATATTAATAACGGGAACGTTACCTCCGATTACATCGCCGCGAGTGTAAATACAAATCCCGCAGTGATTCGAAGAATAATGAGCATGCTGAGTAAAGCAGGATTGATCTCCTCTCATCCCGGAATAATTGGGATCAACCTGCAAAAGCCCATTTCGGAAATAACGCTGCTTGATGTTTATCAAGCGGTGGAGATCCCCGAAACGAAGGAATTGTTTACGGTGCATCAAAATACGAATCCTCAGTGTGTGGTCGGGAAAGAGATTCAACAAGTATTGGGTGCCCCTCTAATAGAAGCCCAAAAACAGATGGAACAGGCGCTGGCCCATACATCGATTGAAAGCATCGTCGCGGATATTTTACACAGACACAATAATTTTTAGATGAGTACAGAAAGAGCCGTTGATGTTAATCAACGGCTCAAACTTTTTTATTAAAAGGTTTCAAACTGAGATCTAAGCCATGTCTGAATTTGCTCAGCGATGTATTGTGTTGTTCAGCATTAATAAGCAATTCTACAAGTTCTATTTTCGAAATTGCTAATAGCGCCCCTTAACTCTCTCGAGATCGTTCGAAACAACATGCAATGGCCACCATCTCCGGCAAACAAAGGCTTCTCGTCTTGAATCCAAGGGCCTTCAATGGAACCTGTAGTCGAGCGGGCCAATCCCATAGTATAGCCATGTTCTCCCATCGTTGACCATAGCATAACAAGCTCTCCGTTTGGCAGCGTATGCAGGAAGGGGCCATCGGTAACATGCTGGTTGCCCATTTCGCCAAAACCAACCGACCATGGAGCTTCGGATGCACGAAAGAGCCGAACCGGTTTCCAATGATCTCTTTAAAATCGTTTCTTAGCCGGAGGGCATACATTTCTCCATCGACAACCTCTAGCCATTCCCTACAGAATATAATCCAAGGTTGAAGATCCTTGTCGATGAACAGGGTTCCATCAAGACATTCCCACCCGATTGGCGTTAGGGCCTTGCACCAAGGAACAAATGGCCCTTCTGGACGATCTGCAACCAGTACGCCGGTTACTCGCGGATGACCTTCGGCTTTGAAACTGGCAAACATGTAGTACCCAGTGTTGCTAAAGAAGTCATTAATAAATTAAAGTAATATTCAAACAGCAACACCATCTTACAAGCCAATAGGAGTGGATGAGTCCGCATGCCGGATGCAAATCAATTATTTGGACAAGCCCTCGTCAAATCGTTGGTCGGAGAACGCGGACATATTCGTATCGCCCGCGCTTTACCGGACATTGATGCTGAACTGGCTGGGCGCGTACATGAAGCCATGCCTTATAGCATCTATCAACTGTTGAGACACATGTATTACTGGCAGCAATTCATGCTAGAGCATTTAGAAGGACGTAAACCGCAGCTTCCCGCGAACGTCATGGAAAGTTGGCCTAAAGAGACGGGCCCTCAAGATGAGATGTCATGGCAAGATGATATCAAGATGTTTCTGGATGGGGTCGAACGGGCTGTCGCCATTGCAGAAACGGCACAGTTAGACGAACCGCTGCCGCATTTTCCAGGTGAAACACGAGCAGGAATACTGCGCAATATCGCCTCCCATAACTCGTATCATCTTGGCGAAATCGTGCTGCTGCGACGCTTCTACGGCGCCTGGCCGCCTCCCGGAGGCGGCTACCCGGCGTAAAACCATATAAATCACAAGTTCGGCCCGATATTTCCCTCAAGTCATGTTGAAAGGCTTCTGACACTCGCCGTGTCAGAAGCCTTTCCTGTCATATTGCGAATTCGTTTTAATTCAATTTAACAAGCGTCCATTCGTGATCTAATGATCCGTTATCGTCCCATTGCACTGCATTTGCGCCGTCCGTTAATGACATGCCGCTAATGCCAAGTACTTTCCCGCTATTCCTGTTGTAAATCGCGTATTTTCCGTTTGCCTTTTTCACGATGAGCCAACTTTGGTCAGCGGAACCGCTGTCATCCCATTGAACGGCATTATTACCGTTGCCTGTTCCCCCGCCGTATATGCCGAGCACCTTAAGGCTGTTTTGATTGACGAGTTTATAGTAACCGTTGCTAAGCATGACAATCTTCCATTTTTGGTCGGCGGAGCCGGTATCCGTCCATTGAACGGCAGTAGCACCGTTGCCTGTTTGCGCGCCGTATATGCCGAGCACCTTATTGCTGTTTGTGTTTACCAGTTTGTAAATGGCGCCGTCGACAATGCCGTTTTGCTTGCCGCCGCTAATACCCGGTCCGTTATAGGCGCCCATATTCGGTGCCGTTACTTCGTCGACAATATTGCCCCAATAATCTTTCCCGCCCGTATTTGTCATGACTCTCCCTGAGGCCAGAGCCGGAGATCCGACGAGAAGCTTATAGCCGTCGACCGTGTTTCGACCATCACCGGCAGAGCCCGGGTTCACAAACAAAGGGTCGCCATGAATCGCGTGCGGATCCGATGCAGGACCCGTAAAACCGCTGTAGAGATTATAGTCGTAGCTAATTCCGGCCCCCGTCGGCAAGGATGATATGGCAGGGCCCACAAAGATATTATCGTGGATATGCGAGTTATTGGTAAATGCCATATTGGAGAGGCTGGAACCGGGACTGAAGAACGTATTGTTGTGAATCCATTGCTCCGTGCCTTGTCCGGAGTTAACGGTTCTGCTGCTGCCTTGATTAATGTTGTACCTTAGAACCTGAAGTTGGGATTTATTCGTGCCTACGCATCCTTTGCAGTTCAGAAAAAAGCCGCCTGCGTTATCGTGGCCATAATTGTACTGATACGTGCACAATCCGGAGATTCCCCAATCGCAGTCCCATGCTTGAGAATCGTTGGTGTTAATGATTCTTGCCGCCTCATTGTATTGGAAGGTGGGATTATTCGAAGCGGCCGCCCACATTTGAGCCAGCACTTGCGCATTTACGGCATTGAACCCCGTATCGTATGCTACGTTATTCTGAATCAAAGGCCCGTTTGCCGCCCCAACGAAGATGGGATCTGCTGCGGCTCCCACGATCGTATTATTTTGAACAACCATGTTATTAATATAATTGTGGGGCAATCCTCCCCAAGTTCCTCCTCCGGTAGCAATCCCTCCGCAAGTTAAGTCATGGATAGAGTTATTGTTGATAAGTACGTCGGAAATGGTGCCTGTTGGCGTCTCCGTGTCTCTTGGAACACGGACGGTTATTCCCGCGGATGAATATCTGCCGACGATCGTTCGGTCGGATAATCCTTTCACATGGTGAATATTCAAGTTTTGAATCGTTATGCCGGAATAAAAATTGTTATCCGTCACTTGTACCAGAACTCCGCTTCTTAAATCCTCGGTTGCCGCATCATTCGTAACCTCCAGATTTTGCACGGTCCAGTAGCTTACATTGAGGAGATAAATCGCTGCTTCAATGACACCATTGCCGTTAATTTGCGGCGCTGCTCCAGTGCCGTATGCATCAATTGTAATGCGGGCACTGCTCGTGCCTGAGCCTTGAGGCTTCAACTGCCCTGTACATGCTGTCCCTTTTTTGAACAAGATAGAGTCGCCTGGAGAAAAGGTAACGGCATTTACGCTGCTTAACGAGTTCCAAGGACTAGCTTGAGTACCTGTTCCGTTGCTTCCTGCCGAACAATCGACATAATAGCTGGTCCCGGCAGCATAGGCTTGTTTATTCGCCAAAGGTATTGCTCCAATGATCATCATGCTGAACATGATCAAATACTTTAATACGTTATTAACTTTCCTCCAATTACGGATAGTGCTCATACAAACACTCCTTCATTTTAGTTTGATTTTCCGACAGATCCATCCCTGATTTGTTTTCTTATCACCCCTTTCTCCGATCATCTCAACGGAACGGCTGACCATGAACTTTGATCAATCTCAACTTTTGCTTGCCCGATCTCTTTTTTCAGATACTCGTCATATTCGGAGTCGATATAAGCAACCTCCACCTGATCCTTTATAGATTCAAAATTTTTGTACCCGTTATCCCTCTTCTCCACCAATTCAAACAAGTAGTACGCGCCGTCAAAGGCTTCAATCGGTCCGCTCGCTTGCCCGGGCTGCAACCTATTAGCTTCGTTCCAAATCTCTTTATACATTCTGGAATCCTGCAATACCGTGCTTTCGTCAAAGGTTTGATCATCGACTATGATTTTCAGATCAGTCCTGATTTGGATTTCGTCAATCGCATCGTTAAAACTCTCTCCGTTCGAAATAGCCTGTCTGGCCTCGGACAATAGCTGAAACGAATCCTTTTTCAATTGCTCATCCGAAATGCGGTCGCTATCCAAAAAAGAGATGCCTGCTTTCCGAATGTTCATGGTGTATACGTTTTTATAAATCCGATCTTTATTTTGATCGTAGAAACGGACCAATTGTTCATCGGATACTTTCCACGCTTGCCGAGCCAATGTTTTTTTTAACCGACTAATCAGGTTACTTTTTTCGAAGTTATAGAATGTCTGCTCATCGAACGACAAAGGTCCGAAAACAGGCTTCTGACTTTCGTGATCTTCTTTTCTTTGTTCGTTCTCGGCATGCAGCCGATCAAGAAACGAAGCATAGCTGCTATCCTTAATTAGTCCGTACTTCTGAGCTAACCCTAGTTGAACTTTCCAACCCACAAGCTCTTCCAACGCCAACTTTTTTACCATCTCGCCAGGATTCTCGCCACGTATGGATTGACTCCAGAACTGAACTGAATCCTGCGCACCGTATTTTTCATTAAAATAGCGATAGACTTCCGATCTGTGACGATCCAGCATTCCTTTAAATTCTTTCATTTGTACGGCTTGTCCATTAATTCGTACGACTTCATCCTCTTCTTTGTTTGGATTAAATACGCTGTTGAAGATGAAGAAAGCGGTTCCAAAAATAGCGATTACGCAGAGCAGTACCCCTATCTTTTTCATTCCATATCACCTCCGATAATATCGGGGGAGGAAGCCGACGCTATTTCTAGCGCACCGGAATGCCGGAGGCTTCCTCAACGATTTTTTTGTTCAGTCGGTTAGCTTTTGACCGCCCCGCTCGTCAGGCCGGAAATAACGAGACGCTGCAACAGGAAGTATAGGATCAGCACGGGCAAAGAGATTATGACAAGATTAGCGAATACCAGGTTCCAATCCGCGGCGTGCGCTCCGAAGAAAAAGAACGTCGTCATGACCAAGCTATACTTGGACGATGTATTGAGAAAGTAAACGGCAGTAGAAAAATCGTTCCAAATGGCTAGAAACTGGATAATAATGCTGGTGACCGTTACGGGAAGCAACAATGGGAAAATGATTCGGAAAAACAGTCCGTACGGTTTGCAACCGTCGATCACCGCGGACTCGTCGATTTCGCGGGGAATGCTCTTGAAATACCCCGTATACAAGAACACGCCGTAAGGGAAATTGATTGCAATGCTGACAAGAATGATTCCCGTCAGAGAATCGGTCAAATGAAGGTTTTTAGCCAATACATAAGTCGGCACCATAAAAGTCGGAACCGTCAGTCCGACAAGGATGACGAAATAAATAACGGAAGTGATCCGAGTGCTTCTGCGTTGAATGACATACCCGGTAAAGGCGGAAAATACAATCAAAGCGACTACGGCTACAACCGTGATGATAAGACTGTTTTTGAAAGCTACCCCCATGTTAGCTTCATCAAACACGGTTCTGAAGTTTTCGAAATGCAACGACTTCGGAAAGCCGAGCGACATTTGAGCCGCGTCCGCGCTGCTTTTCATAGAGTTAACGAAAAGCATGTAAAAGGGAAGGATGACGAGAGCGCTAAGCAAAATAAAGGGGATTTCGACTGCGAGCTTCCTCCAATTCTTGGCGCTCATAGTTCCACCTCTCTTCTGCGAAGGAAATAATACGTAATCAGCGAAACCAGCGCAACCATTATGGCAAGCACAAAGCTCCCTGCGCTGGATTCGCCCAGCCTTGAAGCTCCGTATGCTTTGTAAACCCAGGTGTTGATCACTTCCGTGGTCGTGCCGGGTCCGCCCCCGGTCGTAGCCGTAATCATATCGAACACCTTTAAGCCGCCGATTAAATTCAGGATGAATACGCTATTGAACGCGGGCATAAGCAGAGGGAAGGTAATATGCCAGAAGCGGCTCCAGGCGCTTGCTCCGTCTATCGATACAGCTTCGTAATAGTCCTTCGGAATCGTTTGAAGGCCTGCCAGCAAAATAATCATATTAAAGCCTGTCCACTTCCACACTTCGATAGCGGACACGCTGTAGATCGCGATATCCGGATTGTGAAGCCAGTCCTCGGTTATGGAACCGAGTCCGATCGCGCTAAGGCTTCTGTTCAGAATGCCGGATTCCGGGTGCAGAATGGATACGAAGATGAGGCCTACCGCGATATTGCTAAGGACTGCGGGAGAATAAAAAACGGTGCGCAAGAACCCTTTTGTCTTCAGTTCGCGATTGACCATCAGTGCCAGAAGTATACCGAGAACCAGCTTAAATATCGTGGAAACGATAGTAAATACGAAGGTATTCCGAACGATGTGAGTTAACGTGGGGTCGGAAAAAAACGACTTGAAATTATCCAAACCCACCCACTTGGCGCTAAATCCGTCCCAGTTCGTAAAAGAATATCCGATTCCCTGAAACGTAGGGGTGACGAAGAATAGCAGAAAGATAACGATGCCTGGGATCAGCATCGAGTACGGATATTGCTTATGAAGTTGTTTATTCAATGAGTGCACCTTCTTATTTTTAGGAAAAGCCGTCCCGTCTCGCGGGGGGCGGCTTTTCCATAGACTAAACCCTTGTTATTTCCAGTTAGGATCTTGTTTGGCTTTTGCGTTTTTGGCGAATTCATCATCCATGGCCTTCAGGACGTCTTCCGCTTTTTTGGCACCGAGGAAGAAGTCGAGGAGATAGGCATTCTGATCGCCCCAGCTGTAATTGAGAGGGTCGCCCCAGAAGCCGACCGTTTTCCCTTCGTCAAGAAGTTTCTTCAGATCTTCCTGCGCAGGCTGCAGCTTGGAAGTCACGTTTTTGATGGCAGGGATGCCGCCTTGCGCATCATAAAACTTCTGTTGCGTAGCGGGGGAGGTAAAGTAAGCAATAAACTTGGCCAAAAGGTCTTTATCCGCGAATTGATCCGTTACCGACAAGTTAAACGGCATATAAATGGTGGCATTTTGATCTTCGTCGAACGGAACGCGGAACGCGCCGATATCGGCGACCTTGTCAGGGTAGTCTTTCGCAATGTTGTCGATCATCCAGGTAGCGTTGACGGTCATGGCAGCCGTACCTTCCGCGACGGCCTTTTGCGCGCCGGCATAGGTGTCGGAGAGGTATGTTTTTTGGATGTACCCCTTTTCGAGGAGCTCTTTATGCTTGGTAAAGGTGTCGGCCAATAGGGACTGGTCGGCAAAGTGCGTCTCATTGATGTTGATCTTGTCCATAATCGGTTTCAGCGGTTGATTCAGACGCAGCCAACCTTCATGATCGAACATATTTACCGTCCACGTGTCCTTGGCAGGAAGATAAAGAGGGGTAATTCCCGCTTCCTTGATTTTCGCAAGGGCGTCCAAAAATTGCTGGTAGGTTTGAGGAATCTGAATGCCCACTTTTTCGAACACCTTTTTGTTATAAAAGACGCCGTTAATATTGACGGAATCGAACGGGATGCCGTAAACTTTCCCTTCATCCGTAAAGGTGCCCGTGTTCAAGATCGATTCCGGGTAGTTCTGCGTCCAATCTCCGCCGATTCCGCCGATCTCCTGGAAATGGGTTAAACCTCCCATTTCGGACTTGACCCATTTGGTTCCATAAGTGGAGATGAGCATCGGCAGTTCATTGGCCGCGGCACGAGCTTTATAGATTTGTTCTCCCGCGGCGCCGCCGGCGATTTTCTCGATTTTGAGCCGGAAACCGAGCTTGTCCGCATTGTCGTTAATATCCTTCTCGATAGCCTGAATACCGGACTTGTACCAATCCGTAAACATAAGCATCGTAATATCTTTGACCTCTTGGTTACCGCTGCTTGAAGAAGCCGGCGCGCTTGCCTCGGAAGTCGGAGAAGCCGCTCCGGATGCGGACGGAGATTCATTTGCGTTGTTAGCGTTGCTGCCGCAGGCAGACAGAACAAGCGACAAGCCAAGAACCATGGAACTTGCGACCAACCCTTTTTTCATTCGATAATGCCTCCCAAGTCATTGTGTAGTCAGAAACGTTTCTGTGAATACTATAACGCCTTAGGGAAGCCTCTATGATTATAAAGTTTTGCGGTTCATTATGATTTATTAAGCTTTACGTACGCACCGGGAGTCATCCCTACCTTTTTCTTGAAGACGTTAAAGAAGTAGGGATAATTGTTGAACCCGCAGGCTGCCGCTATTTCTTTAAGCTCGAGCTTCTCCTCCAGCAGGAGCGTCTTGGCCTTGTCCAGACGCAGTTCCATGAAGTAGTCCAGAAAGCCGATGCCTTGTTCTTCTTTGAAAATTTGACTTAAATACGGAGCGCTAATCCCGACTTGATCCGCCACGTCTCCTAAGGATAAATTCTCGTGCAAATGTTTTTTCATGTACGCTGCGGCTTTTCGAATATTCGGCGACGCGATCCGTTCCTCCGAACGATGAAGCAGGCGAAGCAGCCGATGAAATATTCCCTCTAGCCAGGATTGAATTTCGTCTAGCGTTTCCAAGGAGGCCATCACCTCGTGCGGAGGCGCGGAGGCCGAATAGGCGTGTTCCGTATCGATTTGCATTTCTCTGCAAATTCGATTGATCATTCCTAACAGCTCGTTAAAGATCATTTGCGCGGCCACGGGACTAAGCCGTTCCCGGCGAATCGACTGAAAAATAGCGGTCATCGTAGCTTGAACGGCTTCCGCGTCGTCCAGTTTTAAAGCGGCAACCAATTCTTTTTCCATCTTCAAGTCTAATCCGGTCATTTTGTCGATTAAAATTTCGGATTGCATATCGGGGTAGATCATACAGTTCGTTCCCAGATAAAACTTCTCCGCAAGCTTGCCGCAAGCTTGCTCATAGCTGTCCGGAACTTGCAGCATATGCTCGCATTGCACGCCGATACTGAAGCTCGCATGCAGTTTGACAAACGTCTTGAGGCACTGATCGATTCGATTGACCACGCTTCGCGTCCGATGGTCCATATTAGCGGCGCTCCGGGTCGAGGCGTAAGACAACAGAACAACGAATCGTCCGTTGGATATCGGCGCGGCGATCCCGTTGTCATTGTCCGACAATACCTCTTCGATGATGTTGAGGATGGAAAAATGGAGCAGTTCTTCTTCATTTAGACCTCGTCTGGCCATAGCGTCCCGCGATTGATCGAGTTCAATCACGATCGGAACGACTTTTTTGGTGTCGATCGGCAGACGTTGCGCCCGTATGTGAGCTACAATCTCCGTTTCGTGCTTAAAAAAACGGCTTAATATCTGAATAACGAACTTGTGCTTGAGCGCTTGAATCTGCGTGGCGATTACGCGGTAATCGGCTGTCTCGGCGTTTTCGCCGCTCTTTAATCGGGATCTTAGATTCCGCAATAGTTCAAGCAACAACTGTTCGTTAAGCATGTGCTTCAGCAGGTAGTCCACCGCGCCATGCTGCAAAGCGCTTCTCACGTAAGCAAAATCATCGTAATTGCTTAACATGACGAATGGCATATGAGGGTAGCGTCGCTGAATTTCGCTTGAAAGCTGGACGCCATCCATGATCGGCATCCGAATATCCGAAAGGACGGCATCCGAATATCCGAAAGGACGGCATCCGTCTTCTTCCGAGCGAGAAACTCAAGCGCCTCTTGTCCGTTCGAAGCTTCTCCCGCAATAACGAATCCATGCCGTTCCCAGTTAATCATCGTTCGCAGATGGTTCCGGACGAGCAATTCGTCGTCGACGATCAAGAGGCTATACATATTGGTCTTCCTCTCCTCTCTCGATTGCCGGCAATGTCACTTCGACTATCGTATAGAGCCTTGGTTCGCTTACGACCGATACGCCGTATTCATGTCCGAAGGTCATCTCGATTCGGGAACTGACGTTCCGGATTCCCAGACCGGCGTTTTCGCCCTTCTGGCTTTTTATCTTGTCTATTGCATCCTGAGTCATTCCTACCCCGTTATCTTGCAGTCGGAAAATGAGCAAATCCCCATCCCTATAACCTTTTAACGTGATCATGCCTTGCCCTTTCATCGGTCCAATGCCATGCAACAACGCATTCTCCAGAAGCGGCTGCAGCAGCAGCTTCGGCAGGATGCAGATCATCATCTCATCCTCGACCGATACGGAATAAGTGAATTTGTTGCTGTATTTAAATTCCTGGATATTCATATAGCACTGCAGGTAATCGAGTTCCTCCGCTACCGTGATGAAAGAATGATCTTTCATCGCAATGTGCATCAACTTGGACAGAGACTCGGTCACTTTGCGAATGTTGTCGGCGCCTTGATAAACGGATAGAAATTTAATGGTGTTCAGCGAGTTGTACAAGAAGTGCGGGTTGATCTGAGCTTGCAACGCTCTGATTTCGGCTTTTCTTTTCTCCTGTTCGGTTCGCTTGGTGCTTTCCATGAGCTCCTTCATCCGATGCACCATTTGATTGAATTGGCGATACAGCTGGCCGATCTCGTCGTTCGATTTGATCTGGATCTGCAAGTGCAAATGTTCGCCATCGACTTTATTGATCGCTCGATTCAACCTTAGGATGGATTTCGTTAAGAACGAAGATACCAGAATGGATACGATGGCGGCAGCGCCGCAGAAGAGGATCGATATCAAAAGGGTCAAGTTACGCGTCTGATGGAACTGCTCCAATAGATGACTCTTCGGAACCAATGCGACCATCATCCATTCCGTCAGCGGCGAGTAACGATAAACAATCAAATAATCTACTTTGCCGAGACGAGTGTAAAAACTGCCTTCTTGATTGCGTATTCGTTGAATGATCGGGGCGAAGGCATTCGAATCGGAGGCCATTTGATCTAATCCCGCAAGCTGCGGCTTAAAAATCAAGTTGCCGGTCTTCGTATCGGCGACTAACATTTTGACTTGGCCTTTCAGATTGCTGGAAAAGATATCGGTCAATAATTGCGTGCGAACATCGGCCAATACAAAACCGACGGCCTGGTTATCGCCGTAAACGGGTTTAGCGATGGAAATGACTTTGTCGTCTTGGGAAGAGGAGGTGACGGGATTATCGGAATTGTAGTGCGGCGGAATCAGAACGGTTGCGCCCTCTTGATTCCAGAGCTTTCCGTACCAAGGCTGCCCGGTAAGAAAATCGAATGAAACGGAATGGCCGAGCGAATACATATTTCTTTCGTTGCCCGCAATAGTGATGTCATTCAGATAATGCTTATAAGTGAACAAGCCCGCAATATACTTTCGCATCTTGCGATCGTCTTGTACGTACTCCGCATCGCTTATCGTAGAAGGCTTGGAAAGAATTTGGACGATATCGGAATCGCTTGCCGCGATATTTACTAATCCATAAATATCCTTCAGCGAAACCTCTAAATTGTCATTTGTAATTTTAAGCATCTCGTTAATGTATTCGCCTACGGAAATACGGGTATCTTGGGCAGTCCGGACATTCCAGAGATAGATGATGCTGCTGCAAAGAATAACCAAAAGAGCCAGATTCGCAAATAAAAACTTGTACTTAATGCTTCGAAAATGACCCAAAAATCGTTTTATCATACGAATGGCCCCTTTGATACAGTAGTCATCCCCCCGATTCTACCGAACTCCTTCAAGTACGTAAACAGCTCCTGCCTCCGCCGTAAATGCGACGACGCCGTCTTCGGCCCGTTCGAACGCGATCGGGTCGCCGCTGCGCGTCACGCGGACGATCGAGACCGAGCGAACCCGACAAAGCCCCGCGATCGACGCGCGTACTTGCGTCGTCCAGCGGCCGTCCGGTTCCCACCGCACATCGACTTCGTAACCCCCGCGGGCCCGCAGCCCCGTCGCTTGTCCTTCAGGCCACGCTGTCGGCAGCGCCGGCAACAGATGCAGCTCGCCCGTATGGCTCTGCACGAGCATCTCCGCGATGCCGGCCGTTCCTCCGAAGTTACCGTCGATCTGAAATGGCGGATGGTTGTCGAACAGATTAGGAAGCGTGGAGTAGCGCAGCAGCGCCAGCACGTTACGGTACGTCTCTTCCCCGTCCTCCAGCCGCGCCCAGAAGTTGATCAGCCACGCCCGGCTCCAGCCGGTATGTCCGCCGCCGTTCGCAAGCCTCCGATCCAGCGTCACCCGCGCCGCGCGCGCCAACTCCGGCGTCCCGCGAACCGTGAATTGGTTGCCCGGGTACAGGGCGAACAGGTGGGAAATGTGGCGATGCCCCGGTTCCGCCTCTTCGTAATCCTCGAGCCATTCCTGGATCTGCCCGTGCCTTCCGATCTTCGGCTCCGGCAGCCGCGATCGAGCCGCGCTAACCTGCCCCCTGAACGTCTCGTCCGTGCCAAGCGCCGCCGACGCTTCGATGCAGCCCGTGAACAGCGCATGCAGGATTTGGCTGTCCATCGCGGGACCGACGCACAATGTGCCGGATTCCCCGTTCGGCAGAATGTACGTATTCTCAGGCGAGACGGACGGGTTCGTCACCAACCGACCGTCGGGCAGCTCCGTCAAATAGTCGAGGAAGAACAACGCCGCTTCCTTCATCGTCCCGTATGCTTTCGCCAGAAACTCCCGGTCGCCCGTGAACGCATAATGCTCCCATAAGTGCAGGCACAGCCAAGCGGCGCCCATCGGCCAATGCGTCGCCGGCAACCAGATGTCCTGCGGCGCCGTATCCGCCCAGATGTCCGTGTTGTGGTGCGCGACGAACCCGCCGCAGCCGTACATGGCGGATGCCGTGCGCCGCCCCCGATCCCGCATTCGTTCAATGAGATCGAACAGCGGCTCGTGGCATTCGGATAGGTTGCCTATTTCAGCGGGCCAATAATTCATCTGCGTGTTGATGTTGATCGTATATTTGCTGTCCCAAGCCGGATTAATGTCATCGTTCCAGATGCCCTGCAGATTGGCAGGAAGCGAGCCGGGACGGCTGGACGAAATCAGCAAATAACGGCCGAACTGGAAATAAAGGCTGACCAAGCCGTTGTCCTCGCTGCCTTGGCGCATCCGCTCCAGCCTTGCGTCCGTCGGCATCGTCGCCGTCCCTTCTTCCAATGCGTCCAAGACGCTGCCCAACCGCAGCGATACGCGGCCGAACAACGCGCGATAATCCTCCATATGCCGCTCCAGCAATTCTCCATAAGGCCGCGCAGCTGCCGCATCGAGTGCTTGAAGGCACTCCGAATCCGGGTCGTCATAGCGGAACGAAGTGGCCGCCGTCAGCAGCAGCGTGACGCTATCCGCTCCCTCGATGACGAGAAACTCGCCGATCATCCTCGTCGAACCGCCGTCCGCCAAAACCCGCAGAGCCGAGGAGTAGCGAATGCCGTCTTCTCCGCCTGTCTTGCCGCGGATTCGTACCGTCGCCGGGTCAATCCGCTCCAAGCCGTCCGTATGCCGATTACGCGCCCCGACCAGCCGAACATCCAGCGACGCGCCTGCCGGGCGGTTGGACGAGATCCGCACGACGAGCGCTTGATCCGGATAGCTCGCGAAGACCTCGCGCGAATAGCGGACCTCGCCAATGCTGTAATTCACCTGAACGACGCCGTTCGTCAGATCAAGCTCCCTTTGGTAATCCGAGATTTCGCCAAGCGACTCTTGCAGCGTCAGCTGCAGGTCGCCGAGCGGCATATAGTGCCGTTGCGATTCCGGCACGCCTGAGAGCGCCATTGCCGCGAGGCGGTGCGCCTCATTAAGCCGTCCGCTTAGCAGCATCTCCCGAATATCCGGCAAGTTCGCAAGCGCGTCCGGGTTATTTCGCTCGGTCGGCCCCCCGAACCATAGGCTGTCTTCATTCAATTGAATCCGCTCCGTGCCTGTATTGCCGAAGACCATCCCGCCCAATCGGCCGTTGCCAATCGGTAACGCTTCGTCCCACTTATCCGCGGGTTTATCGAACCAAATGCGATCATTCACGCGCAATTCCTCCATTCGTGTCTCCATTACTCGACGAAATCCCCAGAACGGACCGATACTGTCCGGGCGTCATCCCCGAATACTTCTTGAACACTTTGTTGAAATAGTGTCTGTTCTCGAAGCCGACGCGGGAACCGATCACGTTGACGGACAAGTAAGGGTATTCGGTCAGCTGCTTCTTCGCTTCGCGAATTCGTACCGTATTCAAATACTGGACGAAAGTCGTTCCGGTTTCCTTACTGAACAGACTGCTGATATAATTCGGGTGCAAATTCAAATGTTCGGCCAGCCGATCCAACGAAAGATCCTGCGCGTAATTCGATTCGATAAATCCGAGAATTTTGTCCGCATGGTCGCACTCGACAGGCAAACAGGCCGCGGGAAGCTCGGCGGCGATCCGGTGCAGCAAGACGGAAAGAGCGGCCTTATCGATCGGTTTCAGCAAATAATCGATCACGCCCGCGCGAATCGCCTGCAAGGCATATTGAAATTCGTCGTATCCGGTCAGAATGATAAAGCGATCGCATAGTTCTCGCCGCTTGGCTTCGGCGATCAAGGCAAATCCATCCATCTCCGGCATGTTGAGATCCGTTATCGTAACGTGCGGACGGTTGTCCGTCATCTTCTCAAGCGCTTCGAAAGCGTTATTCGCCATCGTCACTTCGGTATACTCGGGCGCGGATTCCTTGACGACTTTCAGAAGTCCCTTCAGAATGGCCGGCTCGTCATCCACGATCATTACTTTCATAGCAACGATACCGTCCCTTTCGACAAATATAAGGTCAATGCCGTGCCTTTTCCTTCCTCGCTTTCGAGCTCCAATCGCGATGAGCCGCCATAAAAGGTTTTGATTCGCTCGCTTACATTAAACAGTCCGAGACCGCCGTCTTCGTCTCCCGAATTCGCCTTCGCATCGCTACCGCCCGCAAGCAAAGCACGGATGTTTATCAGCTTGTCCCGAGCGATCCCTGCTCCGTTATCGGTCAGCGCGATCCGGATATGATCGTCGGCCTCTTCCGCGATTATCGAAATGCGAACCGGCCGGAGTACGGCGGAAGCGCCATGAACGATGCAATTTTCGACGAGCGGCTGAAGCATGAACCGGGGGCACGGAACGGAGTCCGCATTAAGCCGAATGTCGAATTCCACCTCCAATCTGTCTCCAAGCCGGGCCTGATGAATGTTCAAGTAATAGGCAACCATTTCGATTTCCGCGCTGAGCACGGTGTCGTCCTTCTGCGGCGACAGGCTGTACCTCATCAGACGGGCGAATGAATAGGAAATATCCGCCACTTCCTTATCGTCGTTCGCTTCCGCCAGCATGCGGATCGTTTCTAGCGTATTGTACAGAAAATGCGGTTTGATCTGCGCCTGCAGCACTTTGTACGCGGCTTCCTTATTTCGTAGTTCGGCGCGGTGAACATGATTGATCAGCTCATCCAATCGCTGAATCATCGCATTATAGGACAATGTCAAAAAACCAATCTCATCCTTATCGCTCTGACTGTTCGTCATCAGCTTCAAATTACTGTCGCTAACAGATCTCATATGCCGTGCCAGCTTCAAAATCCTTTTGGCAATCGACGACGCAAAGAAATAGTAGATCACGGATAGCGTTACAAGCAATGCGATAATAATCGCGACAAGAACGATTTCCCGGTTGCGGATTCCCTCGAAAACATCGTCTACTTGACCTGCAATCAGGACGCGGACGCCAAGCTCTTTAACGAACAATTGATTAACGATCGTTTGATGGTACACAAAATCGCTTTCGGTCGACCGATCGGCGGCGATCTCGGCCCATTTCCGGTCTTCGGCGGCCGAAACCTCACCCGATGGCTCCAAAGGAAGCAACGTCCCTTCGCGGCTAAGCAACAGCGCTCGCCAATGCTCTCCGACGCCGGCCGCTTTCAGAAACCGCCGTACCATTTCATCGCCGACCCGAATTTCAAGCAGGCCGATCTTCTCCGTGTACCGACTGTTGTACAAATACTGATAGTAACCAAAGGAAGGTTCAGCCCCTTCCTCCGACAGCCGAATCCAAATCCCTTGGCCCGGCTTTAACGTTGCGACAGCCGGCAACACCTCGGGATTTAACGCGGCACGGTCGACAAATCGCTCCGGAATCGTAAGAACACGGTCTTTCAACGTGTAAATGACCATAGACTTCATCTCCGGATTGATGGCTATGGATTGGGAAAACAGCGGACCGATATACCGAAGATGAGTGTATACGCTCTCCGAATCCGTTTCGTACGCGCCGTCCAAATAATCGGTCACATAAGCGCTATATTGAAAAATCCGGTGCACCGATTCGATCCGGGCCAGATCCGTTTTCAAGTTGGAATACGCCTGCTCAAGGATGTTCTGACGGTTGTCGGCGAACTGGGAGACGAGACTTCCATAGATCTGAAAATAAAAAAACGTGCCGCATGCGATAACCGGAATGAAGATGATGACCATATAGCCGACAACAATTTTTTTGACGATGCTCATGATGAACCCCCTCCTCAGTAAAATATCATTCGCCCGTACTCACCGGAAAGGGGAAAATCCGGTAGAGGCTAGGCGGCCCCTACCGGAATCGGATTATTCAAACAATGTTTTTTTCTGCGAATAAACTTGATTTGCGTACGCTTCCAGCTTGTCCATCCCGATTTTCTTGGCGTTGCTGATCAATTCTTCATACGCCTTCATCATTTCGGCATCGGACTTAGCCAAATAAATCTTCACTTTCTGGTTGTTTACCATCTCATCGAGCTTCGTTTTGATAGCCTTCTCAGGGGAATCGCCTTTGAGTTGAATCATACTGAGCACCGGTTTATAAACGGTAATGGCCTTCGCCTCCATCAACGCCTGCGTCGTTTGCGTTCCCGGTACATAGCTCCAAAGTCCCTCGGTAATGGCGTCGCTATACAAGTACCACCATTTGATGCCGTTTTTGTTGACGAATTCGGCATCCGACGGATTGTATTTCAGGTTCGGATATCCTTCTTCGTTCCACGTCCAATGCTCGCCTTCAATGCCGAACATCGTCAGTTTCTTCCCTTCGTCGGAAGCCAGATACTGCAGCAGCTTAATCGATTTTTCCGGGTTCTTGTTGTTTTTCGTAATGTAGGTGCCGGACCAGCCGACTCCATTATTGAAGATCACCGCGTCCTTCGTTAGCGCTGTCGGGATCATCTTGAACGTATAAGGGACGCCTTTTTGCTTCGCGGCAAGGTTGTCCGAATCCGCAACTCTTACCGTATGGCTGTGAGCGAACGCCTTGCCGCCAATCGCATATTCGTCATCGATTTGCGAGTTGGCAAACGCGAAATTCTCCGCCTGAATATACCCTTTGCGATACAAATTATTCATGAATTTGAAGAAATCCAAGAGCTTCGGATTATTGAGCCCATAAGAAACCTTCCCGTCTTGCTCATCCCAGGAAGACAATTCCCATCCGTTCATGCCGAATTGACTCATGAAATAGGGCTCGAACCAGTAATTGTCCATGACGAGCGGTACCATATCCGGATATTTCTCTTTCACCATGCCGAGAACGTTGACAAAATCGTCCAACGTTTTGATCTGCGGATTGCCCAGCTCTTTCAACAAATCTTCGCGCACATCGATGCCCGGGTTGCCGTCATTTCCGAGCGCGTACTTGTTCTCGTTCCATTCTTTCTCCGTGGCGAATGCCATACGGACCGTATAAAAGTTGCCGTCGTCTACCGTGTTGACCGCTTTACGTATCGGGTCAATCTCGAAGTCCGGGGCATACTTCTCAATCAATTCGTTCCAGGGATACGAGATGTTCGAATTAGAGAGCCGGTCAAATTGGTCGGCATCGAAAATCAGGTCCGGAAGATCGCCTGAAGCAATCATGACCGGAAGCTGCTTATCATCCGTTGCGACCGTGACCTTGAGCTTGACGCCGGTTTTCTCGGTAATTTTGTCGGCGATCGGTCCTGTCCATTCCTTGATCGGGTACCATGGGTGGTTGATAAACAAACTGAGCTCTACCGGTTCGCCTGCAGTTCCCGAATCGCCGGTAGCCGTTGTTTCCTTCGCGCTGGCGCTGGCGCTTGCTTCACCGCTCTGTCCGCCGTTCTCGCTATTGCCGCCGCATGCGGACAATAGAGCGATCATCATCAATGCGGCGAGCAACCCTGCGAATTTCTTTTTCATGTCTCTCGCTTTCAAATCGAATCCCCTCCATGAATAGTGTGCAACATCGTGTAACTTTTATTAAAACGAACGCTCCAAAAACAAGAACGTCGCCTTAACCAGAAGTAAAGGAGTCCCGTTTACCCTTTGACCGATCCGAGCATAATGCCCTGGACGAAATATTTTTGCAAGAAAGGATAAACGCAGACAACCGGAGCGACCGACACCACCATCGATGTCACCTGCAAGGAATAATTAGTAACGCTGGACACATTGGCTGCGGCTCCAAGCGCTTCCATTTTAATGTTGCTTTTATTTAAAATCTCGATCATTCGGAAGGACAACGTCCGAAGCGAATCGGACTGAACGAAGTAAACGGAATCCACCCAACTGTTCCATTGCCCGACGCCGAGAAACAGGGCCATCGTCGCGATCAGCGGCAACGATACGGGCAGGATGATGCTCCAGTAGATTTTGAATTCGTTCGCTCCGTCGATGACCGCCGACTCCTTTAATTCCGCCGGGATTTCGCGGAAGAAAGTAACCGCGATAAGCAAGAAAAAGGTGCTGAGCATGGACGGAATAACATAGACGCCGAACGTATTCAGCAATCCGATGGAACGCAGCACGACGTAATAAGGAATGAGTCCGCCGGAAAAATACATCGCGAAAATAATGATCGTAAAGTATACTCTGCCGAGCAGCAGCTCGCGGTGCGAAAGCCCATAAGCAACGAGACAAGTGAACATAACGCCAAGAAACGTGCCGACGACGGTTCTCATGACGGTAACGATAAACGCCTTATACCACTTCGGATCGTTTAGAAACATCGCGTAGTTTTCCAGCGTAAAACTCCGCGGCCACAAATAAATGTTGCCGAGCAATGAATCCGTCCCTTTGTTGAAGGAAATAATCAGCACATAATAGAACGGGTACAACATCACCAACATAATGACAAACAATATCGCATAGATGACGGCGTCCAGCGCCCAATCCTTTTGTCTCCAGCTTGCCAGCACGGCCGGCCCCCCTGTTCTTAGAACAAACTTGACCCCGATGTTCGCTTCGCCACGTAATTGCTGGAGAAGATGAGCGCGACGGAAATGACGGATTGAACCAAATCAATCGCCGCGGCATAGGCAAATCTCCCATCGGCAAGTCCAACCTTAAAAGCGTACGTTTGCACAATTTCCGCGGTAGAGTTATTGATTTTGTTGCCAAGCAAGAAGGCTTGCTCGAAATTGGAGCCGACCAATCCGCCGCCCAGAATGCTGCCAATCGTCAGAATAAGCACGACGACAACCGTCCCTTTGATACCGGGAAGGGTAATATGGCGTATTCGAGCCAGTCTTCCGGCACCATCGATTTGCGCCGCCTCATATAGGGCCGGATTGATTCCCGCGATGGCGGCCAGGAAGATGATCGACCACCAGCCCATCTCCTTCCACACCGCCGTGCCGACCGCAAGTCCCCAGAAATAATCGGGGCTTGTCGTCAAGGCAAGCGGCGCGTTGATGAGCCCGATTTTCATAAGCAATTTATTTACGATGCCGACATCCGTCGAGAAGAAGGAAAACGACAGCCCAACGACGATGACCCACGATATAAAATGCGGCAAATAACTGACCGTCTGCACAAACCGTTTAAAGGCCATCTTCCTCACTTCATTGAGCAAAATCGCGAGAACGATTGGAGCAGGAAACGTAAACAACACTTTGAGTAAACTAAGAACGAGCGTATTTCTGACGATTTCACCGAAACGGTAATCGGTTACGAACTCCTTGAAATGCTTCAACCCCACCCATTGGCTCGTAAAGATCCCCTGGATACCGTTCACGATCTTGTAATCTTTGAAAGCCATGATAATCCCGAACATTGGCGTATAAGCAAAGACGAGCAGAAAGAGCATTCCCATCCCTACGAATAGATGAAGCGGCCACTGTTTCTTGAAACGCTTCCAATATTGCGCTCCATGTCTGGTTGTATCCGCTTTCGACACCGCGACTTCTAAGTTCATAAGCCTTCCTCCTTACTCTCAATTATAGAAACCGGAGCGGATAGGCCGAAAGACAACATTCTTAAGAAAGCGTTGTCATTTTTTAAGAATAGGAAAGGACCGCGTCGGCGGTCCTTGCTTTAATCACTTCGTATAGCAACTCAAGCAACGCTGATTTTAGTACAGATACTTCCTCAGAAATACCGCCATTTTGGCCCAAGCATCGATTGCGTCCGGGGATGGTTTATAGGTGAAGCCATGGCGAGCATTGGCGTAATCGTAGTAATCCGTTGGAACCCCGGCTGTCTTTAACATCCTGCAATATTTCACCCCTTCATCATGCAGGGAATCCCTGCCTGCCAGGATGAACAAGGCAGGAGGCATATTTTCCAGCTCTTCCTGACTTGTATAAACCGGCGAGACATAAGGGTCTTTCGCTTGGCTTGGGTCAACGTAACAAGCGTCGAACATCAATGCCATTTTGGGCGAAATGGCTCCTTTGGGCCGCGGTTTATCCAGGGCGCTGGTCGCGAGGTCGAGCGGCGGATAATCCAGAATCTGGCACGCGAATTGGAAGTCCCCTTCTACCTTTGCCTTCATGCAAGTTACCGTGCCGAGGTTCCCGCCCGCGCTGTGTCCTCCGATAGCCATTTTGCGACTATCGATCGCATACTTTTCGGCGTTTTCAAACACGTGCTTAACGACGGCATAAACCTGATTGACCGCGGCAGGATAGGGAAACTCAGGAGCTTTGGCATAATCGATGCTGATGATCTTACAGCCAACCTGTTTGGTCAACTCCAAATTCATCTCTTCGTCCATATCGGCGCTCCCGAGAATAAAGCCGCCGCCATGCAAGTCGAAGTAGATCGGAGCCGTTTCCTTGTTTTGAAATCCGTACCACAGCGTCCTGACCTTTCCGAACTCCGTATCGATATAGATTTCAGTTCGTTTGGACTTGTTTTTGGGGCCGATCTTCGCAAGTTTCAGAACAACCCTCATCAAGCCGCGGATGAGTTTTGCCCTTTTAATGTACTGCTCGCGGGTTGGTAATTTTGCCATGTTGATCATCCCCCTGCCCGCTTTTTGGGGACATCAAGCTTTCGCCCTCAATATCGACGTTCGGAATGATACGATCCAGCCATTTGGGAAGATACCAAGCGGATTTCCCTAATAGGGACATAATCGCCGGAACCAATGTCATTCTCACGATGAACGCATCGACTAACACGCCGACGGCAAGCGCCAGCCCCATGGATTTCACCACTTGATCGTCCGTGAAAATAAAGCTGCTGAACACCGTAATCATGATGAGCCCGGCAGAAGTTACGACAGGACCGTTATGTTCCATTCCCGTAATAACGGAGTTTCTGGCGTCTCCGCTGTGGGAGTAATCCTCTCGCATTCGAGTGACCAGGAATACTTGATAATCCATGGCCAATCCGAAGATGATTCCCACGAGCATAACGGGCAGGAAATTGAGTATGGGTCCGACATTGGATACGCCGAACAGATCGTTCAGATGTCCGTCCTGGAAGACGAATACGACAGCGCCTAGCGATGAGCAAATCGTAAATAAAAATCCGACAACCGCTTTAATCGGTACCAATACGGAACGGAAAACGATGGCAAGAATCACCAAACCCAAGCCTACGATGGTTGCAATGAATATGGGCAATGCCGCATTCAGCTTGTCCGTGACATCGATATTCATGACGGCCTGTCCCGTAAGCAGGATTTCGGCTTGATGACGACTCTCCAATTCACTGGTGCGTTCTCTTAAAGATTCGATAAGATCGAGCGTCTGATCCGATGTAGGCCCGTCGCTTGGAATGACGCTGAGGATGCCCACGGTACCGGAAGGATTGAAGTTAGGCGGAGATACGCGTACGACATGGTCGACCGTTTTAATGTCATTTTCGACGATGCCGGCGACTTTCTTCGCAGTGTCGCTTGCTGAGGAATGCACGACGACCATAATCGGGCCGTTAAAACCCGGACCAAATCCCTCCGCCAGGAGATCGTACCCTCTTCGCTCGGTCGTATCCTCCGATTTGGTTCCGTTATCGGGAAATCCCGTCTTCATGTGGAGAGCCGGATAGCTAATGGTACCGATCAGCAGCAAACATCCCAATATCGCAAAGATCGGATACCGGGAAACGAAACGAGCCCACTTGCCGAAAATATTCGACGATTGCTTCTTTTCCTTCGTTGTTTTTCTTTTCGGAATGATTCGATTCCCCATCAAGGACAGCAAGGCCGGAACAAGGGTAATGGCAACGCACACGGTAAAAAATACGGTCAAGGCAGCGGCTGCCCCCATGATCGTAAGAAACGGAATGTTTAAGATAGCCAAGCCAAGAAGCGCGATCATGACGGTGATACCGGCAAAGATGACGGCACTTCCCGCGGTGGCCGTTGCAATCGCGATGGCTTCCGTTACGTTCGTTCCTTTGCCGGCTTCCTGCCGGACTCTGGAAATAATGAGCAGGGCATAGTCGATTCCGACGGCAAGCCCCAGCATCAGCGCCAAGGAGGAGGACACCGAGGACATCGAAATAAATCCCGATCCGAATTGAACGATCATCATTCCGGAGATGACGCCGATAATGGCCGTCAGGATCGGGATGCCCGCGGCAATCATGGACATGAACGTAATACCCAGAATCAAGTACGCCATCAAGATGCCAATGGCTTCCGAACTATTTCCGCCGCCGACGGCCTCGAAAACGACGGTTCCGCCCAATTCCGTTTGAATGCCGGCTTTTGTCGTTATTACCTCATTGCTTAAGACCATGTCCTTGGAAGCCTCGGTCACCTGATCCGCCGGAACGCCGTAATACAGATTCGCGTATCCGATCCGTTTATCCTGACTGATCGTGCCTGTAGAATAGGGATCTATGGCCGCCATTACGGCTGCATCTTTTTTAGAGGCATCGACAAACGACAGGATCGCTTCTTTTATTTTTTCATCTTCGAGCGTTTGTCCCTGCGGAGCTTTAAAAATCACCTGAACGGACCCGCTATTCCCGGAAGGGAATTCTTTATTGAGCATGTCGACGGCATCTTGCGATTCCGTACCGGGTATCGACAATTCATTCGTCGTCTCGCCTTTAAAAGCGAGGCCTAATGTAATAAAAACGCCCAAAATGAGTACCCAGACCGTAATCATTTTCCAGCGATTTACGGCACTCCATCGTCCGAGCTTGTACAGTTTTTCAGCCATGTGGTTTCTCCCTTTTTATTTATATATTGCGAGTGAACGTTCATTCGCATTATTATTGTATTAAATAATAGGAATCTCGTCAAAAACTATATATAATGCAACTGAACGTTCGTTCACCCATTAGGAGGTTGCTCATGTCTTCCATTTCCGAAACGCGCAAACAACAAATATTAGACGCGGCCGCAGACTTTTTTCTGAAGTCCGGTTTTCATAAAGCTACCATGGCGGACATCTGTTCTTCCGCAAAGATGAGCCCCGGTTCCGTGTACCGTTACTTTAAAAGCAAAGAGGAAATCATCGAGGCCTTGTATATTCAAAAATGGGAAACATCTAGAAGCGACCTTAAGTTCTTTCTTAAAAAAATGGAATCATCGGTTATCTTTGCGGATGATTTGGTAAAGAACTTATTAATGGGGCTTTCCATGAAAAAGCCTTTCGATCCCCTATTTATGGAGATGCGTACGGAAACCCTGCATAATCCAAGATTTGGCGATATCGAAAGAAATGGTTTCTTAGCTTTGGAAAGCGAGCTTGCTCAGGCATTTTCCAAGGCGCAACAACGAGGCAATCTAAGCCTTTCCGTCGAGCCTGAAAAAAGCGCGAAATTCTTCATCACCCTTCTTCAAGGCTTAGTCATGAATCTGTCCCTCTTTCCGGAAATGGATGTTATGGCGTATTCCCCGCTCTTTCATAAAATACTCGAATAGCCCCCACCCGGTAATCAGATGGAGGCTCGTATACTTTCTTTTAAACGCCCTCTTCGGATCCGTTCCCGCTCGATTCAATGACAGCCGACAGCAGGGCGAGCGCCAGCCCCTGACCCCAGCCTTGGGCCCATTTCTTATCGATTCGAAGATAACCGTCGATGTCGTTCATGACGGCGGTTCCTCCGGAGACGTTCGCGACCCGTCCGTTACTCGCGATATTCGCGAGCACGCCGTCCAGCGCACGCTGGACATATTTTCCATGAAGCGGATTGTCTTGCATGACCATCGCGGCCGCGATGCCCGCCGTAGCCGATACTTCGCCGTAAGCTTGCGGATAGTCGAGCACGGTGCCCCACAGCCCGTCGTCATGCTGCAGCTTTTTGAGTGCCGCAAGCTGATCGCGCAAAGAACTCCAGATATGCATCATCGGAGGATACAAGTAGCCTTCCGGCAGCCCCCTTGCCGCACGGGACATCGTATAAGCCGCCCAAGCGTTGGCGCGTCCCCAGTTGATGCCGGACATATGATCCTTTTTGATGTGGTTGTAGCCGTGGTACCACAGACCGCTGTTCTCATCCTGCAAATAATTGATATGCCAATAGTATTGGTGCAGCGCATCGTTAACGAGTCGCTTCTCCTTCAGCATGACGCCGACGCGTAATTGGAAATACGCCGCCATGAACAGCGTGTCCGCCCAAGCCTGCTCGGGAAAATCATTGCCGCGCGACACCGTATGCTGAAGCACCCGGTCCCCGAAGCGCAATGCCTTGTTCTCCAGATAGTCGATCTTGCTTAAGATGATGTCGAGATATTTCTGATCTTGGGTTTGTTCGTAAAGGGTGATCAGCATGTGCCCCATCGCGCATGTGTTCACCGTCCAACCCGGAAGTCCGACTTCGATGTATTCGTCGCACCACGCCGCCATCCGTTCGAGATAGGCTTTCTCGCCCGTAACTTCGAAAGCGCGGCTGACGCCGTAATAGGCAACGCCGCCCGGCCAGTCCCAAGTCAAATCCATGCCAAAGGTGTAATCCACGACGTTATCGACAATCTGCTTCAAGTCAGTCAAAGATGTTTGTACTTTCAATTGAGCCAACCTCCATATCCGAAGCCTCTGCGAGCTGCAGAGGCTTCGGAAGTCGTGGATTAGATTTTAGTTGAATTTGCCCGCGTCGATCGCGGCTTGTTTCTCATCCAGAATTTCTTGATACCCGGATTCGAGGTAGGTTTTCTTAGCTGCCGCATACGTTGCATCGAATTCGGCTTCCGGAGCAAGGACGACTTTCACGTACAGCTCCTGGAAGAGCGTGTTCAGATCGGCTTTGTACTCGCTCACATTCTTGAGCACGACGCTGTACATCGCGTCCGGCGTGCGGAATTCCGCGGTTTGCTCGTAGTATTTCAACAGATCTTCAGCCAGGTATTCATAGCCGACAGGTGCCCAGTTGCGAAGGTAAGCTTTGCGGGTTACGGCAGGATCGGCATACAGCGCGCTTTCGGTTACGAGTGCCCAGTAGTCTTTGTTGTTGTTATTGGACAGCTTGGATTCGCCCGCGAAATCCGCGTTCTTCACGGCAATGCCATCGGCATCAAGCGTATAGTTCTGACCATCGACGCCGTTCTGCAGGAAGAACAGGTTCTCCGGCTGGCTCATCCACTCCAGGTACATCCAGACTGCCGCGCGCTCCATATCGGTCGATTCGTAGTTGATGCCCATGATGAAGCCGAATGGCCAGTAAGCTCGTTGCTGCGGCTTATTCGCTGCCGGAACGCCGGCGGCAGGAGGAAGAACGGCGAATTGCGCGCCCGGATTGTTCGCAAGCGTAGCCGTGATTACATCCGTATTGCTGGCCAGGTACAGACCGTAGCTGCCGGTCTTGCCCGCGACGAACTCGGCTTTGATTTTGCCGTCGTCGTTACGCAGATAGAATTCTTTGTCGATCAAGCCGTTATTGTACTGATAGTTCAGGTTGCGCAAGAACTTCTCGCTGGCGGCGGTCGTCAGATCCGCTACGCCGAGGTCGGAATAGAGCGCGCGTTCTTTCGGATCGATCGGCCAATCGCGGAATCCATAGCTGTAGATGTAGTTGTTCTGCAGCAAGCTTCCGGCGCCTACGCCGAGATCGGCTTCTTTCCATTTGACGAGCATCTCGTTGTACTTCTCGAGGGAGGTGATGTCCTCCACCTTCATGCCGACCTTCTCGACCCAGTCTTTGCGAATGAGCGTCGTGAAGTTATCGACGGCCGGGCGGGCAGCGAAGGCAAATACGTTCTTGCCGTCTACTTTGCCGTATTGTTCGATCGTCGCGCTCATGTTCTTCCAGTAGGTAGGGGCATAATTCGCGATTTCATCATAGTTCAGCTCCTGCAAGACGTCCTCGCTGTAGTAGGCAAGCGCTTGCGGCATGTCGTAGTGGAAAATGATGTCCGGAGCCTTGTGGGAAGCGAGCAATTGCTCATAGTCCGTCACTTCGCTGGCGCGTGTAATCGGCGTAAATTTGACGTTTACGTTATACTTATCGCCGAATTCCTTCTGAATCCAGCGCGTGTAGTAGTTGTCCGTCACGTTCCAGCCCTCGAACGCACGTTCATAGACCGGAATCTCGAGATTAACCTTCTCGGGGAAGCCTTTGGAATAATCGGCGAATGCGCCCGCGCTTTCGCTCGGGGAGCTGCTTGCGGAACTGCTTGCGGCCGGAGTGGACGCCGCAGGGCTGCTGCTTGCATTGTTGTTATTGTTGTTCGAACAACCTGCCAGAACGCTCGTGCCCAATACCGCTGTCATCAACAATGACGTTACGACTTTCTTTTTGCTCATCGTTTGTTCCCCCGCTTTTTCGAATTTTCGAATCCGTGTTACTCCTTGACTGCTCCAAGCATCGTTCCCTGGACGAAATACTTCTGGATGAACGGATATACGACCAGTATCGGCAACGTCGCGAAGACGACGCACGATGCTTTAAGCACTTCGGGATTGCTCAGCTGTACGGTCGTCGCTTCCATCTGGAAGCTCTCGCTCGCCTGGATGACCAGGTAATACAGCTTCAACTGCAATGGCCTTGCGTCTACATTCTGCTTAATGTAGAACAAAGCGTCTTGATAGGTGTTCCACCGCCCGACCGCGTAGAAGAGGGACAAGGTGGCAATGATCGGTTTGGATAGCGGAAGCACGATGCTGACGAGAATGCGGAAGTGTCCTGCGCCGTCGATTCGCGCCGATTCCTCCAGGCTATCCGGTATGCCGCTCGTAAGCGCCGTCTTCATGATCAGGAAGTTAAAGGCGCTGAATGCCGGAGGCAGAATAATCGACCATATGCTATCCAGCAAGCCTAGATTGTTGACCAACATGTAATCGGGAATGATCCCGCCATGGAAGTATAACGTGAACATGAAGATAATCGTGAAAAACGTGCGGCCCTTGAGCTGCTTGCGAGACAACGGATATGCCGCGCATATCGTGATGATCATGCCCAGCACGGTGAAGAGCACCGTCACGACGATCGACACGTACAGCGATCGAAGTATGCTGTCGTCCGCGAATATTTTGCCGTACGCCTGGAGCGTGATCCCCTTCGGCCAGAGAAATACCTTATTCGCGATAACATAGGCATCTTCGCTAAGCGATTTCGAAACGACGTGAACGAACGGCAGCAAGCAAGCTAGCGAGGCGGAGATCAGAGAGAGGCGGATCAGCACATCCCAGATGTCAAAGCGCCTTTTGTTAGGTATGGCAAGGGTGCCATTGGATGTTTTCATGGTTCGCCTCCTTTCTATATCAATCCATCTTCGCCGAGCTTCTTGGCAATTCGATCAGCTAGCAGCACCAGCGCAAGCCCGATGACGGCCTGGAACAACCCAAGCGCCGTCGCGCGGCTGAAGTTGCCGCTCTCGATTCCCCACCGGTAGACCAGAACCGGGATCGTGGTGGTGTACTCGGTAGTCGCCTTGTTCTGAAGAGCAAACACCCGCTCGAACGAGCCCTCCATCACCTTGCCTAAATTCATGATCAGCAAGGTCACGATCGTTACGCGGATGGAAGGCAGCGTGACGTTCCACACCTTCCGCCACCGTCCTGCACCGTCGACCGTGGCAGCTTCGTACATCTCGGAGTTAATGCTGCTGATCGAAGCGAGGTAAATGATCGTACCCCAACCCATGCTTTGCCAGACCCCGATAGCCAAATAAGTGATCAGCCAATGGGTGTCCTCCTGCAGGAACGGGATCCGCTTGCCGCCCATTAACTCGATGACATTATTGATCGCGCCGTTCCCTTGGCCAAGCAGCTGGTAAGCGATCGCGCCGATAATAATCCAAGACAGGAAGTGCGGCAAATACAGCAGCGTCTGGTTAACGCGTTTGAACCTGACGCTCTTGATCTCGTTGAGCAACAGCGCGAGCACGATCGGCATCGTGAAGCTGAATACAAGGTCAAGACTGTTGAGCATGATCGTGTTGCGGACGGCGCGAATGAAGTCGGGCTTGTCGAAGATTTCTTGGAATACTTGCAAGCCCACCCAATCGCTGCCCCAGAACCCCTTCGCGATCTTGTAATCCTTAAAGGCAAGCACGAGTCCGGACAACGGCGCGTATTTGAAAACGAGAACAAACGATAATGGAATCAAAAGCAGTAAATACAGCTGCCAGTCCCGCCGAAGATGAAAGGTCAATCCCCGGTTACCCCTTTTAAGTTGTTTTAAAGCGTTCTCATTTCTTAGTGAAGCGTTTTCAACTTTCACCGTTTTCACCTCCTCCACATTAGGGCTTCCTCGACCGACTGTTTTGTTGAGACATTGGCGGGGTTGTGACTGCATCATACCGTCCCGCGTTTCTATCCGTAAATCGTGAGTATTGATTAGCGCTTTCATTTTTGATTTTTCCGCGTCGCTACGCGGTTTGGACCGGCGATCATAATCAATTATGAATAGTATAAGCAAAAGTGGAGCCGCATCCGGCGGTCCGTTAAGACCGGAAATACCGGAAGACAGCTCCACGCAACTTGCTTATTGGTCCTCTTGCGGCTCGCGCTCCGAAGCTCCTTGCTTCAAAGCCTTATAGCTTCTCGGAGGCATACCCTCGTACTTGCGGAAAAACCGATTGAAGCTTTGAACGTTGTAGTAACCGACCTCGGAGGCAATCTGGGTGATGCTAAGCTTGGATTCCAGGAGCAGCTGCTTCGCCTTCTCGATTCTGAGCAGATTCGTGTAGTCGATCAGACTTTTGCCGGTTAGCTCGTACACGATCTTACGCATGTAGGAATAGCTGATGCCGATTTCCTTCGCCATGTCTTCGAACACGATCTCCTCGCAGAAGTGCTCTTCCAGGTAGCGGATAATCCGTTCTCCGTAGTTGACCTCGCTCTGGTTGCGCGCCAGGTACTGAATAATCTCGCCGAAGAAGCCGCGCAAATATTCTTCGAGCTCGTCAAGCGTATCGAACGAAGCAATGGCGGAATAAATATTTCCTCGCCTCGCGAAAATACGCGAAGTGCTGACCTTGTTCTCTCTGAGATGCTTGATCGTAACGCCTACCAATTGAGTATAGATAAACAAGATATTATCGTAGGAGATGTAATCGACCGAGTGGATCTCGCCTCGAATGAGCTCCAGTTCTTTGATAATACTGTCCTGATCCCCGGTGTCCAGAAAGTTAAGGATCCGTCGCTCACTGTTCGTGGGATAAATATATTTCTTGCCCTGATCGGCCTCTTGCTTCCAGTAGGTAATGCCGCCGCTGCCTTCGATCATGCGATGCTTGATGACTTCCATTGCTTCGACTACCCGCTCGGGGACCATCGCGCTATCCTCATCTCGGCTGCTGACCCCGATCGTTACGGAGTGGCCGAGCAGCTCCGCCGCGGCGCCCCTGATCGCGACAAGCGCGTGATGGATACTTTCTAAGCTGCTTCCCGGCTCCAATGAACCATAATTGATGACGATCGCGAAGCAGCCTTCGCCCTGATAGACGCTTCGTGCATGAACGCCATCCGGGAACAAGCTCTCGCATTGCGAAATGAGCAGATAACGGTGGTAATTCCGGGTCTCCGGATTGGTCTTGCTCACATACCGCCTGTATTGATCGATCGAGACGACGGCAACAAGGTAATAGGGCTCCGGAAACAGCTCCGCGATCTGTTTCGTCACTTCGCCCCGCAGCAAGTTATGGATCGCGAGGCTGCGAGTGTCCTGTTCCCGTTCCTGCAACAGCTTGTAGAGCCCTTCCTCCTCATCCTGCATTCGCCTGAATGCCGCATCGAGGAACACAAGCTCGTTCTTGTTCCCTACGACTAGATTTTTGCTGCGCGCGCGAACGACACGGACCAGCTCTCGCAACGGCTTGGACAACCAGGTCGAGAGGAAGACGGTCAAGATGGTCCCGGCGACGATAATGACGACCGTCAGCACGATAATGCTGCGCTGCAAGGTATGGGTCTTGGTCATCAGCTCGTCCATCGAATAGATGTTCACGTTCCACCACCCGAACAGAGGCGAACGGGACCACGTATAGATCAGACGCTCGCCCTCGATCTCATGAAACGCATAGCCCTCCTCCGAGTTGCTTGTCAGTATCTCTTCAATAAAGGGCTGCTTTCTCCCGTCCGTAAGCAACAAGCTCTTGTCGTTATGCGAAACAAGGGTGCCGTCCGATTCCAAGAGGAGATAGCCATGCTTGCCCGGCTCCGAGGTACGAAGGTAATCCCCGATTTGACTTTCGCGCAGGTTAACGACTAATTCGCCGCGCGTCGTGGTCAATAAGCTGTTCAGCGGCAGCACATACGATATGACGTTTACCCCCGACGCCAGCGTGCGCGGATACCATACGCCGCTAATCCCTCTTCTTCCTTTGAGCGCATCCTTCGTCCAATCGATCGGCTCGTATCTCTCCAGCATCGTAATGCCCTTGTCGGTAGAAACCACGTAATCCGAATCGCTTAGATAGAAGTAGGAAGAATATACGCCATTGACCCGATGATTCAAGTTGTGCAGCTCCAGCAGCACCGCTTGCGCTTTGCTCACGTTGCTGTAGTTCCCGTTAAGCTCATCGAAGGTCTCGAAAGTACGTATGCGATCGAAAATGTTGGTTGCGGCGAGGCGCACCGCATCCTGCGCCATGTTGTTCAGCGCATTCTCGTTGAGCTTGCGGTTCGCGTTCAGACCTGCCAAAGAGGATTCCGCGATGGCGCTCTCCGAATTTTGCAGGATCTGCGCGCCGCTATACCAAGTCAGGATCGCCATCGGAATGGCCATGACGCAGAAGAGAATGAGCGCCAGCTGCAGCATCATCGGAATTCGTTTCATTCGGTCTCTCCTCATCTTCATTAGCGGTTGTCTAAAGAACGCATTAATAATGACAGCGCTAACAAAATCATCGCTCTTGCCTATTATAACGATTTTCGGGAGAGTAGTCGAAATCCGAATACCTGCGTTGATTTTGGCAAATACTCTCGGAGATCGTTTATTGAAAATACGCCTTATTATATTAATCCTATAGTTTTTATCGGATAAAATGTTGACGCCAATCTTTAGACGGTGTAATATTCAATTTACTGACTCGGTCAGACACGATAAAGAGGGAAATTGAAAGGGGAAATTTGTATGAAAAAAATAAGTTTAATAACCTTGCTGCTAGCGCTAACCGTGGTTTTACTGGCGGCTTGCGGTAATAATTCGAATTCCGCACAGCCTACCGATTCCGCAACGGCTGCCGAATCGCCTGCAAATACAACTCAAAGCTCGCTAGAAGCGATCAAGGCCAGCGGTAAACTTAGAATCGGTACCGAGGGAACGTACGCTCCTTTTACATTCCATGACAAGGACGGTAAGCTGACGGGGTTTGACGTGGAAATCGCGCAAGAAGTCAGCAAACGTCTAGGCGTCGAGCCTGAATTTATCGAGACGCCATGGGATGGTATTTTTGCCGGACTTGACGCCAAGAGATTCGACGCCGTGTTTAATGAAGTCACGATTCGCGACGATCGCAAAGCAAAGTACGATTTCTCCGAATCCTATATCGTCTCCAAAGCCGTACTGCTCGTTCGCGAAGATAACGATGAGATCAAGAAGCTGGCCGATCTTAAAGGCAAGAAGTCCGCTCAGTCGCTTACGAGCAATCTGACGGATATCGCCAAAGCGAATGGCGCCGAGATCGTGGGCACGGAAGGCTTTAATCAAGCGATCGACCTGTTGCTATCGAAACGCGTAGATGCTACCATTAACGACGGCTTGTCCTTCCTTGATCTTAAGAAGCAAAAGCCGGACGTCAAGATTAAAGCGGTTGACGAAACGGCCGATGCTTCCTATAGCGCCGCGCTGTTCCGGAAAGGGAACGACGACCTGGTCCAAGCCGTAAACGAAGCACTAGCCGCAATGCAAAGCGATGGCACTTATCTGGCCATTTCCGAGAAATATTTCGGAGCGGACGTTTCCAAATAATAAAGCGATACAAAGGATGTTTGAACGATGGACGACCGTCAAATCCAAATTATAACGGATTCCTTCTGGCCCCTGCTTAAAGCAGGGGTTATTTATACCATTCCGCTCACTTTGATTACATTTGCATTGGGCTTAATCCTAGCGATCCTAACTGCCCTAATCCGTTTGTCCTCCTGGACCATTCCCAAGTTTATCGCAAGCTTCTACGTATGGGTCATCCGGGGAACTCCGCTACTAGTACAGCTCTTTATTATTTTTTATGGTTTGCCTAGCGTCGGCATTACGCTTAGTCCGTATTTGTCGGCGGTTATCGGGCTTTCGCTAAGCGTGGGCGCCTATGGCTCGGAAATCGTTCGCGCGGCGATATTGTCGATTCCGAAGGGTCAGTGGGAAGCGGCTTCTTCGCTCGGGATGTCCCGAATGCAGGCCTTACGACGTATTATTCTCCCTCAAGCCGCCCGAGTGTCGGTTCCGCCGCTCGGCAACTCCTTCATTAGTCTAGTCAAGGATACGTCGCTCGTGTCTATCATTACTTTCGTCGAGATGTTCAGGAAAGCACAACAATTCGTCGCGCTTACCTACGAACCGTTGCTTCTATATTGTGAAGTAGCCATCATTTATTTGGCATTCAGCTCCGTTCTGTCGGTGCTGCAAAATTACGTAGAGAACCGTCTCGAACGTTTCTCTGCCCGTTAAAAGGAGACTGTGCGGATGATCGAAATTCGCGATTTGCATAAATCTTACGGTTCTCTCGAAGTGCTGAAGGGAATCGATCTCACTTTATCCAAAGGCGAAGTGCTCGTCATCATCGGTCCGTCGGGGTCAGGCAAAACAACGCTGTTGCGCTGTTTTAATCTGCTGGAAATGCCCGACCGGGGTTCGCTTAAGCTGGGGGAGAACGCTTTTGAGTTTCATGGGCGCGCGAAAATTCCTCAGAAGGACATACTGGCCTTGCGAAAAAATACGGGAATGGTGTTTCAATCTTTTAATTTGTTCCCGCACATGACTGCGCTCGAGAATGTCGTGGAAGCGCAAG
Source organism: Cohnella suwonensis (assembly GCF_042655365.1). Classification (NCBI taxonomy): domain Bacteria; kingdom Bacillati; phylum Bacillota; class Bacilli; order Caryophanales; family Paenibacillaceae; genus Cohnella; species Cohnella suwonensis. Next base: position 40,751 of record NZ_JBHSMH010000082.1, read on the forward strand.
TGACGGTTCAGAAGAAAAATAAAAGCGAGGCTCGGAAACGCGCGGAGATTCTGCTGGAGAAGGTGGGTCTTGCCGATAAAGCCGATTCCTATCCGCATAAGCTTTCGGGAGGACAGCAGCAGAGGGTAGCCATCGCTCGGGCGATGGCCTTAGATCCTGAAGTGCTGCTGTTCGACGAACCAACGTCCGCGCTTGATCCCGAATTGGTCGGAGAAGTGCTGAAGGTGATGAAACAGCTGGCAGCCGAAGGCATGACAATGGCGATCGTGACCCATGAAATGAAATTCGCCGCGGACATAGCCGACCATATTATTCTCATGGACGATGGTCATATTATCGAGCAAGGCTCCCCTAAAGAAGTGCTTAATCACCCCAAAACTTCACGGGCCGTACAATTTCTGAACCACCTTAACGAGAGCTACTAGGGCACGACCGCAAATAATCGCGCTGTCCTCAAACAAAAAGGAAGCCCACGTCGGAATCGCTCTGCCGATATGGGCTTCCCGGCGTCATCAATGCTGTCCTTCGTACTCATTGACTTTTCTGGTTAAGGCAGGATCGTCGGAAACGGAAAATCCGGTGAGGAGCAGCGCTGCGGCCAGCAGCAAAACCGTAAGCTTTTTCATCGTATACACCTCCTTTAAGTACATTGTTCATGACCTCAATTCCTGGCTTCGTGAATCATCGTAACAAATGGTCCGTGATTGGCCATCTAACGAACGATATATAAACCGGTTATAGTTGTAAAAAAAGGCTGAGTTCCACTCTGTTGTGGCTTAATGACAGACAAATGAACTTTAAAACATGCAGTTATTTCGGCTAAAAATCAGATATTTGGCGAAATAGATGTAATACATACATTAATTTCACCGGATTCATCCTGCATCAGTTGAATCCGCAAAATTAAGTGCACCTTTTGCATATAATTCATGCAAAGGCCTTACCACGTATCTTTTTTCATGCACATTTTACAGTTAAATATTCCAACTACGTTGTTTCTAAGCAACATTCACGCTGAACTCAGCCAAAAAAAAGACTGCGGCGGTCCCCAAAGCAAGGGACTCATCGCAGTCTTTCTCACGGAATCAAGTTTTTTTCTTTTGCTCGATGGATGGCTTGTACCCGGCCTTTCGCCTGAAGCTTGCCGTAGATGTGGTGAAGATGAAGCTTTACCGTTCCTTCGGTCAGTACGAGTCTTCGGGCGATCTCCTTGTTGGACAATCCTTCTGCGATCAACAGCAGCACTTCCGTCTCCCTAGCCGTCAGCGCGTCGATCCCGCCCTCGCTCTGAACGCCGTCCGTCGCGTGCGCTTGTGCCGTCCGTCGGTTGTCCGCGGCTTGTACTTTCTTGAGATACCCAAGGGATACGCCCGTCTGGAGCTCCGGCATGTACCCTTTTCTCCGTACCTCGGCGTATTGGCGGAGTAAATCGGGCATTTCGGCCGCATCCAAGAAAATTCGCTTGTACCCCTCGCGTTCGCCGAGCGCCAGCGCCTCGTGCATTTGCAGCATGCATTCATACGCTCGGCCCATTTTCCCATATAACGCCGCAATCCAGATCCGGGCTTCCAGCTCCGTCATGAGGCGCCCGTTGTTTTCGGCCGTTCTCAGCAGCCGCTCGGCACAGATGAGCGCTTCCCGATCGCTTCCTTTTGCCGCCAACACGCGAATGAAGGTCAGCCACTCGAACTCCTGTTTCTCGATCGTTTCCGTCTCCAGGCTGAATTTGCAAGCTTCTAGCCAACGTTCGACGGGTTCTATTTCCCCTTTGGCCAGATGGCAGCGGACCAGGTAAGCATGAAGCAGCCCGTGCCAGAGCGATTCCTGATTATGGCTTTGCCTTAGAAACTCCATGACCTCAAGCACGGAATCCATGGCCGCTTCCGGATTGCCGTTGTCCCATTGAATGCGGGCCTTGACGATGATTGAAGGGATAACGGCGCCCATGATGCCGTTCTGCCGCCCGAGAACGATAGCCGTCTCGGCATAGCGAAGCGCTTCGGGGTTGTCCCCGCGCTCATAGGCCAGCTCGCTCATGGCGGTTCGCTGGTGAGCGCAGAAGGAAAGGTGCTCAAGATGATGCTTGCGGATGAACGCGTCGTACATCTGGTGATACCGCTCCGCGGTACGTATGCTTCCCTTGCAGCCGTAATATCCCCTGATGAAAGGTACCGTGCCTTCGTTTAATTCGAGCCCGCTGTTGACGAACAGTCCATCCCCGCTTCCCAGATCCTCTCGCTCGTACAAATAGGTTAACAGCTCGTAGGCGAGATCATACTTGCCGCTTATCAACATGTAAAAGTTTTCGGCGATCACAAGCTCTTCCCTCATGCGCGAGAACAGAGCTTCGTTCGTTTGAGACAGCCGAGGAAGCTCGTTGCGGATTCGCCCGAGATGCTCCGGGATCCGTTCGAACTTCTCCATGAACAGCTCGGTCCACACCTGCACGATGACAATTTCCATCCGCTGGGCGATCTCCTCCGGAAGCTGGTCCAGCCAGCCTCGGAGCGTTGCCCATTCCCTGCGGTTCAGCAGTTCGGCATCTATCGAACGGAGCAAGTTTGCCGCCCTCTCGAAGCCGCGTGCCGCTAAGGCATGATCGATGGCTTCCTCGGTATATCCCCCGCGCTCGAACCATTCGCTTGCTTTCAAATTCAAGGAAACCGCATCGTCGCCGAACGTCTGCAAGAACCGGTTTCGCAAGAAATCCCTGAAAAGGTGATGGTAACGGAACCAATACCGTTCATCGTCAAGCGGAATGACGAACAAGCCCGCTTGTTCGATGCGCTGAAGCATCCCGGCCTCGATGGACTGCTCCATGATCGCGGCGCACAGTTCGCCGTTCATCCGCTCGAGGACGGACGATCGCATCAGAAACGATCGGACCGGTTCCGGCTGGCTCTGAAACACTTCTTCCATCAAATAATCGACGACGTACCGGTGGTTCCCCGAAAAATGCCGTAAAGCGTCCCGCTGCCCGCCGAGCTGCGACAAGGCGGCTAACTGAATGCCCGCTGCCCAGCCTTCCGTTCGGTGGGCAAGAAGGCGGAGCGACGACTCGTTCGGAAGATCCCCCGTTTGACGGTGCCAGAAAGAAGAAATCTCCTCTTTCGTGAATTTCAGCTCGTCGATTCCGATCTCGCCAAGCTGCCCTTTGACGCGCAGCGTGGCGACGGGAAACGGCAGCTCTTTGCGGCTGACGATGCACAGATGGATTCGTTCCGGAAGCCGCTCGACAAAAAAAGCGAGAGAACGGTGCACTTCTTCCGAGTCGATGACGTAATAATCGTCTAAGACGAGAACCAAATCATCCGTCACATCGAACAGATCGTTGAGCAGCCAAGCAACCATTTTATCGATCGAGAAAGCAACCGGCGACTGCAAGAGAGAGCGCGCTTTTCGCCCTATCCCCGGCAGCAGCCGGTTAAACGCGATAACGACGTAGCCCCAGAACCGCTGGAGATCGTTCTCGCCTTTGTCGAGCGAGATCCAGCCGGCCCGGATATTCCGGGATCGGATCCAATCGCTGATCATCATGGTCTTCCCGAAACCCGGGGGTGCGATGACCAACGTCAATTTACGCTGAAGCATGGAGGACATCGCGGTCATCAGCCGCTCTCTCGAGACGAGATAAGCAGGATGAGGGGGGATATATAACTTTGTGGCGAGCACGGGGTGCAAGTGGACTGAGGGGTCGGAACTATCTTCCGTTAATTTCCGGTTCATGATGACATCAAACCTCTTTACCCAAATTTGCTTGATGGATGGGTGTCTGCTTGCCTAATGCCAACGGCCTCTGTACTCTTGATTGTTCGACTTTGTCCCCTGATTCTCCTGCTAAATATAGCGATGTCTCAGGCAAGCATAATTGCAGCCTCCGCTTGGTCATGATAGTGTAAAATATAGGATAACGCAATTCGATAGCTTCATTGAGGAGTTGGGGGACAGGATGGGTAAGCTCGTCTTTTTCGTCGGAGGAGCGGGGGCTGGCAAGACGACGCTGGCGAAAGCGGTCGCGGCCAAACGGGGAGCCGCCTTGTTTGACATGGATACGCTGCTCCGGCCCGCGGCCGAAGCGCTCATGACGCAAGCCGGGCTCGATCCGACCGATCGGGATTCCGCCGCATACAAGACGTTGTGCCGCGATTTGGGTTACAGGCTCACGATGGATGCCGCGCTCGAGAACGTCGCGATCGGCAACGATGCGTTCGTCGTCGGACCGTTCACGAAGGAACTCGCCGATCCCGGCTGGATCGTCGCGCAGCTTTCCCGTCTCGGCGACGCGGCGCGCGAAACGGAAACGAAAGTCGTTGTCGTCCATCTGAAAGACGAGAGTGCTTACCTGGACCGGATACGGGCGCGCGATTCGGAGCTGGATCGCTGGAAGCTGGCGCATTGGAAGGAATTCAGCAAGTCGCTAGCGCTGCGGCGACCGAAGTGGGAATTGCCCGCAGGGAACGTTCTCTTCGCGGACAATTCCGCGCCATTCGCGCCGGACAACATCGACCGCATCGAGCGCTTTATTTATGGATAAGGGGGCCGCTTAGCCTGCAGTTACTTTATAAATCAGAGTTTCATAAGGATGGAGCAATCGTCCGCCGTTCCGATCCTGTTCGCGTGCTTCTTCTTTTCCCGTGCGATAGATGATTTCTTGTTTCTTGCCGATCCATTCTCTTGTTCTATCATCGTCCGCAAATACGGGATATGCAGCTCTATCGGACAAATTAACGAGCAAGAGATAGGCTTCATCCCCGCTCCTCCTCATATACGAGATGACGTTAGGCTCCGAATGACGAATGAATTCAAGTTCTCCTCGCCAGAATGCCGGAGAATTCGTTCTAAGATGAATCAAGAACCGATAATGCTCGAACATGTCTTTATCGAAGGGCTCCCAGGCGAGTCGGTATTCATGGAATAAAGAAGTCCAATCGGCATAAGTCCTCTCGTTGAACTCTTGTCCCATCATCAGGAACGGAATCCCTTCCATCGTCATCAGTAAGGTTGCCGCCGGCGTGGTTAACCGCTCGCCGAAGTAGTCCCGAATTCTGGATTGTTCCTTTTCCTCCAGCCAACTCATCCTTAACGCGCCTTTAGGAAAGCTGTATTTGTAAGAGTCATAGATCCGTATAAACTCGTTCTGCGTGATATTCCCTTCCCGAATGGCGTTGATTAAAATACGAGGGTTGCCGTCATAGGTCAGATCGCAGGAATCAATGTGGTGGAATTCGTCGTAAGACTGCGATATCAACGCGATAGAACGCTTGACCTTGCTGAGCTCTTGCCGGATTTCCGCGAGAAAATCATGCGGCGTGATGTCCGAATCGTCTAATCGGAACCCGTCAAAGTCGAACCCGGCCAGCCAATATTTCATGGCGTCGATGATATAACTTCGCATCTCGCCGTTGTCGAAATTCAATCCCGCGAAATATTCCCGATTCGGAACCTCGTAATAAACCTCGTTATTATCCTTCCGCGTGAAGAATTCGGGATGGCTCTTCGTCAGCAGATGGTCTACGCTTCCGCGATTCATCACCCAATCCATGATGACGCGAATGCCGTTTCGATGAGCTTCGCTTATAAAAAACTTCAATTCTTCAGCCGTGCCGAAACGGCTGTCGATCGAATAAAAATCTTTTACCGCGTAGGGGTCTCCGTACGTTCCGATCCTCTTCTCTTGTCCTACCTCTTGAAACGGCATCAACCACAGTACGTTAATGCCCAGCTCTTTGAAATATCCTATTTTTTCGGTTAGCCCGCGAAACCCGTTTTCGGTAAAAGCCCGAATATGAAGCTCGTAAATAACCGCGTTTTTGATCCACTCGGGGCTCTCTAACGCTTGATAGTTTTCATACATGAATCCCGGATTACGTTCCGAAACTTCATTCGTACGAATAAATACTTCCCCGTCTTCCATGACGGTCATCGCGGAATTGTTTTGCCCGTCTTCCGATACGTTCGGATTCAGAGGATCCAATATCCATCGGTCGCCGTTGACCACGATTTTATAAAGGTGTCTTCCTTTCGGGATTCCGATCTCCAATTCCCACCGGTTGTTACTTACTTCGGTCATCGCGTATTTTTCAGGATTCCAGCTGTTAAACGTACCCGCCACGGAGACGCCTTGAATAGGAGTGTCCGAAAAATACCGAAATAACACGCCTTGATTCCCTTTTCGCGGGATGCGATTCATCGTTTCCATTGTCATGCTCCTCTCATCGTCTAGAACGCTTGAAATGCAAGAAGGGCTCAACCGCGCAAGTTAGCGAGGTTGAACCCTAAGGTTACATGGCCTTCAAATTTAGAAAAGGATACCATCCGTTGTGGCTTTCGTCAAGCGCGTTTCCTGATAAGCCTTCATAAGCCGGTTGGTATTCTTTTCCTGCTCCAATACGAATCGGCTCATGTAAGTATTTCCGTTCCTGCGATTGAATGAATCCGTTATTGAAGATATTTCATGATCCAACCAGTCGAGCGTTACGCGATCGGCCTCGACGAGCTTCTTTCTGCGCTTCTTCTTATTCCATTCCCTAAGGAATATCCGAACGGAGAGAAAATAATGAAATCTATCCCAGCCAACCTTGCTTTCCAAGCCGTACCGGATGGTTTCGTTATAAATTTTCACCGCTTTAGGCAAATCCGTAACCGTAAAAAACTCCAAAAAAGTGCCATACTCCTCGACGAACTGCGGTCCTTTAAGCAGTCGCATGGCTTTTTTCGCGATCGCCGAAGCCTGTTGGTAATCTTTAAGCTTCAAGAGAGGTACGATAATTTGACTATATGTGTTTTGCGGTATGGACCCGCAACGCATCTTGCCGTCTAGTATCGGCCGTACGTTCTGCAGACCCTTCTTGAGATGATTGATCTTGAACATGTATTCCCCGAATAAATTTTGCTCGCATGCCTTGCAGTCGGCCAGCGAATCCCGAGGCGTGGAGCGCCACAGCTTATAAAATTCGGCTGCCTCGGAGATCATTCCCTGCGACAACGTGAAGTTTACTTTCTGCTGGTAATAGGGACGCAGATTGTAGCCGAACTTCAGGCACTTTTGTTTGAAATCCTCGTACACGCGTTCGATCAGCTCTAAGCCGAACTCCGGCATCCGCCATATTTCGTTTAAGACCCATTTATAATGCCACATTAAAGTATGTTGGGAATAGTCGCCGGGCGTCTTCTCGAACTTCGACAAACACCAAGCGAAGGCAACAAGCACTTTCTCCCGACACCCCGCCTCCAGCGCCGCGGTCATATAGCTCATCCGAGTGTCGTAAGCGTCCTCTTCCGTCAAGTACCGATCGGCGATCCCGATCATTTCCTCCAGGACGGCCAACTTTTGCTTTCCGCCGGGCATACTCCAGCTGCCGCGTCTTAATTCGTTTAACCGATTTTTCATTGGTCTACCTCTGCCGTCGCGTCAAGGCCTCTATTCATGAACTGCAGCAACGATTCGTTCATCATTCTCATTTCCGTTTGGCCCATCGGATGGTTGCCCAGAAGCAAAGCCTGCGTATAAAACAACTCGATGCTTGCCTTCCATAGTTGCGGGTTGCGGGAATCTATCGCCTTACGTACCATAGGATTATTGAAATTATAACAAAGCTGCGCGTAAGGCTTCTCGTACATCTCGTTCTTGATAACATGAATGACATCCTCGAACAGCGGATCAGCTTCCTTCTCGCTTGTTTCCATAAGCTTGAAAAAACTGACTTCCTGGTTGGTGTTATACAACACGGGAATATCCGCCGGTTCAAACCATCTCGCTAGCGAACGGCAATCGTAGCTTTCAAGCAATCGGTCGGAATGCTCTAGGAACGGCTGAACATCCCGCTTTTCTTCGGAACCCAACTCTTCGAACCGATCGGCGAACTCCAAGACGTTAAGGATGCCGACCGACACGTTGTCGGCGACCTCCGTCACGTTCCTGACAAGGTTGAGATCGTTAACGTAACCGCCGTTAACGACCATCAGGTTCTGATACTTGGCGACGCGGGCGACTTGCCTGAATTCGTCTAGCGAAGCCGTAACCAGAATAGACGAGTGGCTACGCAGAATGTCGGCCATTTTCATATCGCCGAACGATGTTTCAAAGCTTAAGTGATGGATGAACAGCGCATAAAATTCTTCATCCTCCACCGCCATCGTTTTAATCGAAGCATAGTGGACGAGTACGATTTTGCGAAACAACTCCGGATGACTCTCCGACAGTTCGATCAGATACCTTTTAATGCATTGCCCTAGTTCATCTCGAACGGCAAAGAATAAATCGTTCTCTTGAAAAGCTTCCCGCGACGCCGTTGGACGCAAGCTTTCCGTGTTAATAATACCGTTAACGAAGAACGCCCAAGCAGGCAAAATGTTATTCATTTTGTCCGATAGCAGCATGTTTTTCAGATAAACGCGATGCTTCTTCTCATCCTGCAGACTAACCGCATAGGGAAGAATATGCGCGATTCCCGTAACGCCCCCGATATCGGAGGTTAGCGGAATAATATCCATAGGCTTGGAATAGGTAGCTTCCTCCACGAACGCCAACGCCTCTTGCTTGTCTAATCGCCATGGCGGGTTCGGTACATTGATTTTCCTCTCATATTTGTCCTCGATCAAGACAATAGGAGTCGGCAAATACTGTCCGTACTTTTCCAACAATTCGCTAACGCGATAAAACTCGAAGTACTCTTCGTACCCGGGCTTGGCTTTTAGAAAAACCGTCGAACCTATCGGGACTTGCCGTTTGATTTTCTTTATCGTGTATGTCCCATCCGGCTTTCCTCGCCACTCCAGAGGATCGCTGTCGAGAGCCGAACGGGTTATCAGCACAATTTCTTCGCTTACGACGAAACATGCCAATAGGCCGACGCCGAACTGGCCAATAAAATCGTCCGAAGAGTCTTGATTGTCTCTCTTTGTCGAGCTGCCGATTCTAGCTAGAAACAACTCGATCTCGGATTCCGTCAACCCGCAGCCATTGTCGGAGAAAGATAGGGTGTTAGACGAGAACACCTCAACCTTGACGGCTTCCTCGAAAGCATGCCCGAGTCGTTTCCTTGCGGTGACGGCGTCTACTCCATTCTGAAGCAGTTCGCGCACGAACACCCCGGGGTCCGAGTAAAGGTGGTTCGATAATAGCTCTATAATGCCTTGTAAGTTTACTTGAAAATTCATATTTTTCATTGTTTTCTCCAAAGTTAAACAGTAGTGTAGTTATGAGTCTAATTATATCAAAGATTCAAGACTTTGAAGCTTACATACTCAATTATAGAGGAGCAGCATCATGATTAAGAGTGCGCGTATGTTTCGAATGGCCATCATGATTGTCATTGCAGTATTGATAACGCCCCTATTGTCGAATCGTTTCGTTCACGCAAGCGATATCCAGATCGAAGACCCCGCGGTGGAGAAGGCCATACGGGATGACCTTCATTTGCAGTCCGGTTCGATTACGCAGGCGGATCTGGATAAAGTGGAATATTTGCAGATTTCCGAAAGACGCGTGAAATCGCTTAATGGATTAGAGCATGCCGTTAATCTCATCGCGCTTTCGGCTTCCGACAATGAAATTGTCGATCTAGCTCCGCTGTCCTCGTTGACCAAGCTCAATCAACTGGATTTGCAAGGGAATCAGGTTGAGGACGTTTCTCCGTTATCCGGCGTGAAATCCTTGCAATATCTGTACTTGGACGATAATCGGATTCGCCAAATCGATGGGTTGGCCAATCTTGACCAGGTGCTCCAGTTGGGTATATCCAGCAATTTTATCGATCGTTTGGATGCGATCCGCTCCATGAAATCTCTATATAAACTGATGTTTGATGATAATAACGTAAGTGACTTGGCTCCTTTGCTGGATGCGGCTCGTTTGAAATCTTTCTCGGCTAGCGAGAATTTACTAGACCTAAGCAACGAAGCAACGAAATCCGTTCTTGAATCGCTGAGGCAACGGGATGTCGCTCCAACTGGCGATATTACAAAGCAGAAGGAAGCGCCATCCGATCGCAAAGCAACGGATCCTCTGCTGCTGAAATGGTCGGAGGAGAATACCGGCGTTCATAACATCGTTGCTCTAGACTTTGCCTATGGCAACGGGATTTACGTTACTTCGCTCGGCAATCGAGTGCAAACCTCCAAGGACGGTATAACCTGGCAAGACAACCCCGTAAAGCTAGATCTTACGCTTTATACCATCGCGTGGGGGAACGGTCAGTTTGTCGCATTGGGAAATCGTAGCGACCAAAGGATTAAAGACACGGCCCTTTTGACTTCCAAAGACGGCGTTAACTGGACGGATCACGGAAATTTGAAGGGCATCTATAACGCTACAGATATCGCCTGGAACGGAAAAAGATACGTAGCGGTGACATCCACGCGCGGCGGAGGGAAAATCTATAGCTCCGAAGACGGCGTGAAATGGACGGAGCGTTCAGGATTGCCTACGGCTATAACGGCAGTCGAATGGGGAAATGGCACCTTCGTTGCCCAAGCGATCGAAGATGGCGTCGTGGCCGTATCCAAGGACGGGGTAGCATGGAAAAAAATAAAAACGAACCAGCCCAATCATGGAAATTCACTCCGCATGGCATTCGGTGGAGGAAAGTTCGTTTCCGTCGGCGATAAGACGATAATGGTTTCCCAGGATGGCGTTAAGTGGAAGCATGTTTCTTATGCACATTATTGGATGGAGATTCATTGGGTAAAGGACCGATTTTTCCTCAACGGCTTCGATTACGTAGATGGGCGTCAACTGGAAGGTTACGCCATCACCGCCACCTCCAAAAACGGAACCGACTGGACGAACGCGTCCATCCTTCACGCCAGAGATGAGCATCCTTTTTTCGTACTCCATAACGGCAAACAATACGTTCTCATGAGCCATCGAGGCATTCAGGCATCCAAGGATGGAGCCAAGTGGACGCAAATGCAAACCTTCCGTCAGGATGAGGCATTGTACGACGCCGCGGTAGGCAATGGTCAATTGCTCATGGTTGGCGGCGACGCAAGCGTGGATATGGATAAATACCACGTAATGACCGCGCTGCGGCTGAGTTCTTCCGGCTCTTGGTCCGGCACCAATACCAAAGCCATGCCGCCGATGAACAATGTGTTATGGACCGGCGAGCATTTCTTAGGGGTAGGCTATCGAGGGTCGATTATGACTTCCAAGGATGGCGTTCGCTGGGCCTCCGTACCTTCTCCGACAAAAGAAACATTAACCAAAATTATTCAAGCCGGCGACACTTTCTATGCGACGGGCACGAACGGTCTGATCATGTCGTCCAAGGACGAGAAGAATTGGACAAAGAAAACGACGAACGCGACAACTACGATTAACTCCATTGCATGGAACGGCCATACGTTCGTAGCAGTTGGCAACAAAGGACTTCTGCTCGTATCGCAGGACGGCAATCAATGGTCCAAAATGGCCATGAGCTATAAAAACAACTTTTACGATATCGTCTGGGGCAAAGACAATTTCGTCATGACAACCTCTATCTACTACCTTAATGAGAGGGAATTAACGATTCTGAGGTCGCCGGATGGACAGCATTGGGAACAGTCGACCTTTGAAAGCGAATTTCATCTGCAAAATGGCAGTACGGGGCTGTACGGAATCTCTCTTGTCGGCGATTATTATATCGCCACCGGGGCTTGGGGATCCGTCTACTTATCCGAAGATGCCGAGCATTGGTTCATGCAACCGAAAGTAACGAATGCGGATTTGAACTATGCCATCGAATATAAGGGGAAAGTATATGTCATGGGCGCAGGAGGCACCGTCATTTCGGCCGATCTGAATTCAGCGGCGGGAAAGTAGTCGCAGCCTCGATTTTGAGTTCATTTATCGCAAAAGGGTCGGGAAGTCACTCTATAGTGACTGTCCCGGCCCTTTCTTTGTCTGATCAACGAATTGTAATGATCCGCGTCAAGGGAGAACCTGCATGAAGTGGTTCACCCCCCTTCCCGGAAATGTCCCGTACAAGTTCCCGACCAAACCGGGAACTTGTCTCTTGTTGCGGGATGCCGATCTTTCGAAAATAGTTATGCACGATAAAAAAACTTAATGGAGGACACATTCGTGAAGCGTCAAACGATGAAAAAAATATTGTCTCTTCTTACCGCATTCGTTGCTGCTTTCTCTATCATAGGCAGCAATGCCGGCGGATTGGAAGCGGCAATAGCGTCGGGGAACCCGGCCAAGCTGATGGTATATGATGACCGGTTGAGCGACGAGTTCGCAAATTACAGCTGGGCCAATCATCAGTTAGGGGACGGATCGACGGTACATACCGGCACGTCGGCCGTAAAGCTGAAGCCAAATGGAGACGATGCTCTCTACTTTTACAAAGATCGGATTCTTCAGGTGTCCGATTATCCCGTATTCGAGTTGTGGGTGAACGGCGGAACCGGCGGCGGTCAACAGCTTGAAATTGTGCTCCAACTGGGCGGACAGCCCGTTGCGAGTAAGCAGCTTACCGCCATTAAGGGCGAATGGCAGCTAGTTCGTATTAATCTAGCGGAAATGAATATGCCGGGCGGCATCTTCGACGGCATTCTTATCCGCGGAACGACAGGCGGCGAACAAGCCGACGTCTATTTCGACGATCTTGCGTTTGTGTGGGAAGCGGTTTTAGTTGGGCTTGCGGTATCCCCTTCACCCGTCCGTCTTCTCATCGACGATCGCTTAAGCCTGTCGGCGGCGACGGTCTCCTCGGACGGGACGAATACTCCGATCGATCAGGGCGTAGCCTGGAAATCCGGCAACGAGCAAGTGGCGATCGTGCAAAACGGCCTCGTAACGGGTATCAAAGCCGGCAAGACGGTATTGACGGCATCGTACGAGAACATGACGGCATCCGTGCCGGTCACGGTCGTGGATCCGGATGCGCAACCCGAGTTGCCTCAAGACGATCGTCCGGGCATTACGGTTTACGCGGATACGCTGAGCGAAGCATTTGCCGATTACAGTTGGGCCAACCACGATCTATCGGAATCCTCTACGGTTCGCTCTGGGAGCGCGTCGATCCGCATGGATCCCAGCAATGAGGGGGGCCTGTACCTCTATAAAGGAAACGGATCGGTCAACGTCAAGGAACACGATACGCTTGAATTCTGGGTTAACGGAGGCGATGCCGGCGGGCAGCAGGTCGAACTGGTGTTCAACTCCGGCGGAGCGCCAGCCGCATGGGTCAATCTCGGAAGCTTGCTCGAAGGCGGAACGATCCCGGCCGGCGAATGGGCCAAGGTGTCCGTCGATCTGAATGAGCTCCAGCTTCAGGGGGGCATTTTCGACGGCCTGCTGCTCCACGGCACCTCCGCTGGTCCTCAAGGGAACCTTTACCTGGATGACATTCGTTTGCTCGAGAAATACGTGGCGCCTCCGACGTTGCTGGAAGGCGTATTATCGCAGTACGGCTTGGTGTTGGCACCGGGAGATGCCTCGAGCTTGTCCTATGAAGCGCGTTACAGCGACGGTTCGGCCAAGGACGTAACCGCGAAGACGCAATGGACCTCCAGCGATTCCGCGATCGTGACCGTTGACGACAAAGGCGCGCTCACCGCCCATGAAAGCGGTCTTGCCAAAATCACGGCCCGCTTCGATGGCGGCTCATCCTCTATGTATGTTCAGGTCACGGGCTATACGAAGGAACCGGCATTTACGGACGCCCTGCCTGAAGGTTACAGCAACTGGAGCTGGGGGACGAACGATTTCGCCAATCCCGCGCCGGTCGCTTCCGGCACGAGATCTATTTCTTTTGCGGCGAGAGGGTATGAAGGAATCTGGATTCACCGCGACGCCTTGATGGATCTTACGCGGTATTACGGCTTGACGCTTAAGCTTCATGGCGGATCGACGGGCGGCCAGAAGCTTCGGGTGAACATCATGAACGGGCGGAATTTCGCGGGCGAGTTCAACCTCGACGATGTGCTGCCGAATGGCTTGCCGGCCAACGAATGGACGGAGGTAAAGCTGAAGTTCGCGGACCTTGGCCTCGGCGATTTGAACTTCGACGGCGTGGTCGTCTCCGCATGGGGCGAGCAAGACCAGGGAACCGTCTACGTGGATGACGTCAACTGGCTGAAAACGACCGACGAGGTGAATCTTCCCGATCCGGAACTGCCGGGCGTGAAGGTATCGATCGACTCCGCCGCCAACCGGCGTACGCTCAGCGAAGGGATTTTCGGAGTGAACTTCGAGGACATGCCGTCAAACGGCGCTTCCACGATGGACTTCCCGATCAAGCGCTGGGGCGGCAACCAGATGACCCGGTACAACTGGCAGCTGGATACGACGAACCGCGGCGGTGATTGGTACTTCCTCAACATCCCGAACAACCCGGACAATGGCTCCCAGCTTCCGAACGGCTCTCTGTCCGATCAATTTATCGCGGATTCGAAGAGCAGCGGCACCGACGTGCTGCTTCAAGTTCCGACGATCGGCTGGACGCCGAAAAGCCGTGATATCGGATGGAGCTTTTCCATCGACAAATACGGCGCGCAATCCGGCAACGAGTGCAACTGGGGAGAAGCGTGGTGCCGCGCCGACGCCGGTACGGGCCGACGCGCGGACGGAAGCTACGTGACGGGTAACGATCCGACGGATACGTCCAAGCAGGTCGGAACGGATTTCATCACGAGCTGGATCGGCCACCTCCAGCAAAATTACGGCTCATTCGTACACAAGTATGCGCTAGATAACGAGCCGATGCTGTGGCCGCATTCCCATTGGGACGTTCATCCGCAAATGACGACCTACGACGAAGTGTGGAACTATACGACGGAATACGCCAAAGCGATTAAACAAGCCGATCCGCAGGCGGAAATTTTCGGTCCGGTGCCGTGGGGCTGGTGCGAATATTTCTACTCGGCGAAGGACGGGTGCTCGGCGGGTGCCGACATGGAAGCGCATGACGGAAAGCCGTACCTGGAATGGTACTTGAACAAGGTGAACGAATACAAGCAGCAAACGGGCGTCGCCTTGGTCGACGTGCTGGACATTCATTATTACCCGGCGGAAAACAACGTTCCGTTCAGCAGCGACGAATCGGCCGCCATGACCAAACGACGGTTCAACTCCCTGAAATCGCTGTACGATCCGAATTTCACGGATCCCTCCTCTTGGATTCAAGAGCCCGTTAAGCTGCTGCCTCGGATGCGCGATATTATCGAGCGCAACGCGCCCGGCACGAAGCTGTCGATTTCGGAGTATAACTTCGGCGACGGAACGGGCATCGGCAGCGGATTGGCGCAAGCGGAAGCGCTCGCGATATTCGCCCGGGAAGGCGTGGACTATGCGATGCGGTGGGGAGCATTGCCTGCCGATACGCCGCTGGAAGACGCGTTTAAGCTGTTCTTGGACTATGACGGAGCCGGTAGCAAGATCGAAGGCGACGTCGTCGGCGCGATCAGCTCTAACGGCGACGCGGTGGGCGCGTATACGATCGTGTCGAAGGAAGGCAAAACCTTCATCCTTCTGTTTAACAAAGATACCGCGGCGAGGACGGCGAGCGTAGACGCCGATCTGGATCTGGGCGGTACGGCGCAGGTTTACAGATTCGATGCGAAGCATCGGCTGGCGGCAGCCGGCACGGCGCAAGGCGGACCGGATGGCCTCGCGCTTCGCCTCCCCGCCAAGTCGGCTACGCTCATCGTGATGCCGTAAGCATAAGGAGGGGGCTTTCCGTGATTCTGAATTTCGCTTGAGAGATAGCTTCCTGACTAGAACATTTGTCTGACGCAATTGAAAAACGGTTGAGCAGAGGTCACTTCTTGCTCAACCGTTTTTCGTTTTTGGTCGACTGTTTTCCGACTTCTAAGCTCTCACCTTTGGCAAACCGTGAAGCTGAAAGCATCGAAATCCACGGTTGCTCTTCATTTGAACTTTCTTTGGATTAATAAAGAAAACGGCACTGCCGCTGTATTTTGCGGTGTGCCGTTTTCCCTTTAATCGATCGAATAATCGCACAAGACCAGCAAATCCTCGATCACGCCGCCATTCAGGCGGGTATGGCCGTCTACCGTGACTTTCAACGCGGCCGGCAGGGCGGCGATCGCGGCTTCGCTCGCTTTCAGCATCCACTCGCCAAACCCTTTGCCTTGGGCGGAGACTTCGTATTCCGCGATCGGCATTCCGTGAAGGACGGAGTCGTTCGAAAGCAGGGGAGCCGACATTTCCGATCCTGCATTCGGGGTGATTAACGTCAGCAAGAGAGGCGAACCGTTGCCGGGATACGCGGTTCCTTCCTTCAGCTTCAAATAGCCTTTGACCCGATGGACCGTCAGTTCCCTTCCACGATACCGATACGGGAAGCGGACGGCTTCCAGCTTCAGCGGAAGCGATTGTGCCGTCTCGGATGGCCCCGGATGCAAGAACCGGTGCCACTCCGATGAGAATTCGTGGCGGACGCTGAACAACCTCTGGAGGTTAGGTTGTGCGGGAAGTTTGCGCACCGGCGATCCGCTTGCCCCCTGCTCTGCCGCTTCATCCAGCACGGCGCTCGCAAACGCCGCGGTCCGAAGCTCATCTCCGCCTTCCCGGGCCGTATAGCTGATCCTCAGAATGATGTCGGAAATCGAATCGAAGTCGAACGCATTCGTTTCCCGGGGCAGTTCCAGCCTCCATTCGGAAACGGCGCCGGCACCTTCGAACGGAAGATAGCGTTCGTCCCGGAACGACAGCTCGAACAGGCCGGCATCGTTCTGGGCATGGCTGAAGGCGATCGACTGGACGGCCGAGAAATCGTGCAGGAACCGCGGATCGTCCGGCTGCCGCTTGTAAGGATCCGATGCGCTATTGTTCGCGCGGATCCGGCTGGACATCAGCGTCAGGCGGCCTTGCACGCCGGTATGCGGTCCCGTTACGCAAGGGATCGAGACGTTGACCGATTTGATCCGCCTCATGTACTGGCCGGGATGATCCATGTCGAACAGTTCCTCCGGCATCGCGATCGTACAGGCTCCCGTCTCCTTCAGGGCGATCAGCGCGATCGGATCGAGCTGGACGAGCGAGACGGACTTCGTCAATTCGTAGTCGCGCGAATTCTGGTCGTGGTACGCCATCTCGAGGCGCTTCAGGTCCAAATGCAAGCGTTCCCCGGCAAGCAGCCCCTTCTTCAGGCTGTCCCAGCCGAACTTGATGAACCCGGAATCCGTGATCCCCCGTTCGAACCGGTAGGCCATTTCCGCTCGTTTGGCCGTATTGTAGGCCAACTGGTACGTTTGGAAGAACAGCGTCGTCAATTGGGTCGCCATCCACTGGTACAGCTCGCGGTTCGTGAATTTCTCCCGAAGGAACCGTTCCACCTCTTCCGCGTGCTCGATTTGCTTGTCTTGATTGAAAAGCTCGCGTTCGGCGGTCGACAGCCTGATTTCCGCTCCGGCGATTTGCGCGTCGATTTGCGCAAGCTCCTTGGAGGCGGATTCTTCCTGCAGCTTCCACTCTTCCGATCTCCGCTTGTAGCCGCCCACGATACCGCTCATGGAAGCAGTAGTCCCCAGAATTGAAGCCAGCGTGTTCATCGCGCGGCCGAAAGAATCCGAAGCGCGGCCGACGTTCGAGCCCCCGAAATGGGTGGTTGCGACAGGCGTACTGGCCCATCCCTCTACTCCAACGGTCATGTCCGGTGCCGCATGGCCGGCGGTCGAAGTCAGCGCGGATACCTCTGCGATTCCTTGAAGCAATACGGATCCGCCCATTCCGATCAACTGGGCCGTTTCGAAAAGATTCATGTTGCCCGCGCCAAGGGTCTTGTAATGATTGTGCCTGTACTCTACGACAGACCGCGATTTTTGCAATCCTTCCAAAGCTTTCTTCGCTTCTTCGATCTGGTTCGTTTTCACTTGCCGGATGAGCCGGTGCAACGACGTCTCATGCCGGGCGCGCAGGCTGCCCAGTTCCTCCGCATCCTTCTTCTCCAGGGCGGACAGGAGCGCGGCCCCGAGCGCTTTCGCTTCGCCGCACAGCTCCAGCGCCTTCGGCAGCACCGCGGCGAACCGATAGTAGCCGAGCGGCTGAGACAGATCTGCCAGCACTGACCCGGCTCCCGCGCCCGCGCTCGTCGAGCGTATGGCGGATGCCGGATCGATCGGCGTTTCGAACAGGGACAGCTTTCGAGCGATCCCTTCGAGATTCAAACCGCTGCGGATCTTCATCAGCCGGTCTTCCACCGTATCCCAGTAACGCAACAGCTTGTCGTTCTTCGGGATGCCGAAATACAGCGATCTTCCGACGCCGGATCCGATCGGAGATCCGTTAGATCCGACAGCCGGCTGGACTTTGATGTATGGGAACCGGTTTTGGACATCGACGAGAGCGTTCGAAAAATCGTCCAATCCGGCCTGGCGCAGCTGAGCGTAGGATTTGGCGGCCGACTTCGTCAGTTCCGGAATGTGCTCCGGACGGGGTCCAAGCAGGTTGGCCGCCATGACGTACAATTGCGTCGCTTCGTTAATGGACTCCATCGTGTCCCGGGCGAACAGATCATCCCCCCAGGCAATCAGTGTGTCGATGTACTTCATGACGACCGACTTCTGATAGCTGCTGATCCGCATCCTCGCGATACGGTGCGGTTCGAACGGATTGGACCGCCATTCGGCGATTTGGTTTTGCAGCTCCTGCTTGACGTTCGGATCCCCGTTCGGATCGGCGAGTATCGTGAGCAGCTTCCAGATCCGGTTCTCCTCCGTATTCTCGTTAAACGGCAAGAAACGCCAATACCGCCTCGGCGACGGCTCATCGGAATCGATCGTCGGATTGAAAACATAGTGGTACCATTTCATCGCTTCCTCGTAGCGCCGTTCCTTGGTCAAGCGATCGGCGAGCAGCATGGGCACATGGAAGAACAGCTCCCAGTTGTAGATGCCATATGCTCCCTGATAACTGAAATCGACATTTTCGAGCGGCGGCGTACCATGGACGCTTGATGTAGGCTCATAAGTCCGGGTGAAGATTGGCGGATACTGCGTCTCGTTCGTCATCCGCTGCGTTCCGAGCGAGAGAAGGCCTTCCACCCCCCCCTCGTTGCAGGCCCGGACGAACGAACGGGACAACGGATGGAAGAGGGATTCGTATCGCACGCCCGGGCTGTGCAAATTGCCTGACTGTTCCACGTAATAAGTCCGGTAATAATCCTGATGCACATAAACCAACGCTTTGCGGTTGTCGTAAAACGCGAAGTTTCCCCACAGATCGAGCGGCGCCAAGAGGCGGAACGGTCCTTGCGCCTGATCCATGATTCGGACGGGATCGTAGATCCCATTCTCTCCCTTGACATGCAGGATCGAAAAGACCATGTCCTCAGCCCCCCCAAGGAACATGCCGGACATATCCGTATCCTGGGGTGCGTAACCTTCGATTCTTTCGATGCCTAACCGGGGCAATATCGTCGTGCTTTTGCGCGTATCGTTGAAAAAGAAGCGGCCATAAGTTTCCGCGGTATATTTGAAAGTGGAAATCGCCCGGAAATCTCTATGCACATCAAACGCCAGGTTTTGGCCGTCACTTAACAACTTCGGGGTTAAGAAGTAATTCAGCTTCGATTGCTCCAGGTCGTCGGTCGGGTAGAGCCATTGAAGGAACAATCCTTGATCCGAAACCCGCTTGCCCGTCCATCGGTTGTTTCGGTATTCCGTCCATCCCAGCTTCATGACGAAGCGTTCCTGAGAGGAGCCGGGCTGCTCGCTCGTCGGCCGATTGTCCTTCTGGTCGGCCGTCTTTTCCATGATCGCCCAGAACAAATACATGCTCGCGTTGAACATGAACGGAATAAGATGGTCGCCTTGGATGTCCGCGTCGATTTTTTTCCAAGCCGTCCATTTCCCCAGCTTTTTCGTCCGGTGGTAATACACGTACGGTACGGAGAAGGTGCGGGCGAATACGTGAACCTCATCGCCGTTGCGGTACAGCGCGCGGATATCTAATCTCGCGAATTCGTCCATCTGTTCTAAATAATAGCCAAACGACTGCCTGACGTTCTCGTCGTTGATCTCTTTCTGGAGGATTTCGTTCTCCAAATCGACGAAAATCGGGGTCTTGTCATCGCGCAGCTCCGGCTCCACCCAGTTTTCAGGATACAGGAAGATTTTGCGGTTCGCTTCCCAAGTGCGGTAATTTTTCAACCATTCCCATTGCTTGGCGTCTATCGCTTTCGGAGGCACACCGGGCTCCAAATTCAGCAAACAGCGCTGCACGAACAGTTGGACCGAAGAAATGGCTTGTTTGATCCTGGACGTCTTCATGTCGGCATTCATCTCGACGTCGATCAGGAAGTATTCGAACAATTGATTCCCGTTCGTGATACCGTTCGCTTTGATTGCCGGATAATGAAGCACGCAATCGACCAATGCTTCCCTCCACTGCTCGCGAAGCCGGTTCTCGATGCCGACCGCGTTTAAACGCCAGGACTGCTCGCTGTGGCGGGATTTCGCCGCGTTTTTCACTTCGAAAGCGAGCGCGGCATCCGGGAGATCCTTCGTCCAGGAAACCCACTTGACCGCGGGCACCCTGAGTCGCTCCGAGAGCCGGACGGCGGTGTGGATGGCCGGGAATTTCGCAGGGTTAACAAAATGGGCAGGTGTAAGCTTCCAGCCTTCAGGTCCGAACAGGACAAGCAAATCCGCGCGATCCCAGCCGGTCAAATTCGACAGCTGAATGGTAACGCTCTCCAGCGTCGCGCCCTGCCTTTTCGCTTCCCGAAATAGGGTCAATAAGCCGGGGCCGCCGGGAAGAAGAAGATCCCGGGCATACCGGTATTGCGTGAGCAATCTCCATTGCCGGAACAAAGAGCGGACTTCTTCCCCTTGAGGTTCTTCCAAGGCGGGGAGCTGATTGAAGTCGAGTCCTTGGAACTCCGTCCGGTTATCGTGAAAATAGACCATTTCCTCCGGTTCGATCTCCAGGCTCCGGACGATGTAAGCGGCTTTGTGCAGCTTGCGATAAGATGCTGAAATGACGGAAGCTTGGCTGGACAAGAAGTCGTCCATCGCGAACGCGTTCGGCGTTTCCGATCGGGACGAGCGCAAGATGTTTTCGATAAGCTTGGCGATAGCCGTTTCCGTACATTCCAGCGTCTCGGCCAGCGTCTGGATGACGAAAATCCTTTTGAGCGCGTCCACCGTCGATCCGCCATTATCCTCCGCGGACGCCGACTCGATCCGCCCAAACCCATCCCGTAAAATTTGAGCCATCTTCGCGATCTGGGTATCGGTCGGATCAAGCGGCAGGTTCGGAAGCTCCTCGTTCCGGAATAAATAGCTGAGCTCGCCGATGCGGAAACCGGCCTCCTCGATTACATTTCGCAGTTCGATAAACTTCAATGTGTCCGAAGGCGAACGGAAAGGCGTTCCGTCCGTCAGCCGTAACAGCACCAAGCATTCGGGCACCGATAGGGAGAGCAGCCGGCTCAGCAAGGAATACCGGTACAGGGTCGATAAATTCGCCAATGTCAACATCGCGTTCGCGCCGGACAGACCGGTTTCTTCGAGCACGGCTTGAAGATCGTTCTCTTTCCACCGCAGCACGGCAAGCAGTTGGGTCCTCTTCGAGGCAAGCGGCAGCAGATGCCCCCGGATTTCTTTTCCTCCGCTTAACAGCCCGAAATCGGGGTCTGGCGGATTCATAAGCGCTTTATTCTGGAACAGCTTCAGATATAAGGAGTCGTATCCTTGGGTATCCAGCGTATTCCATAGGGCAAGCAGCTCCGTCAAGGATACGCTGCTCTCTCCTAACTCCCGATGCACGCGTTTCAAATCGGCCAGCTTGACCAAGAACGACTCCCGTTCCCGGCCGAGCGCGGACAACGTCTTATCCAATTCCCGAATCGTCCCTCCGATTTTCCGCCGCAATCTCAAGAACCGGTGGATATCCCGCAAAGGCGCGAAGTTATCGAACGAAAGATTTTGCAGCCATGTCGTTTCGAGATCGCACGGGTCTGATTGCGCCGCGATCACGACATTTGGGGCCGCGGGGTTCGGATTGATATACCGGGTTTCCAATAACTCGAGCAGTTCATCGTAAGTAATGTCCGCACGCCGAAGGAATTCCGGTATCTTTCCTACATGCTGGCTCCATGGCATGTTGCAGCGCAACTGATCGGCCGGAATGTGTTCGGAATGGAATTCGTTCTCGCTCCAGCTTAGATGGACCCATTCGCCGGTGCTTCCTCCGCAGCGGTATTCCAGCTTAATCTCATAAGCCTGGCCCGCCACCATCTGGATTTGCTGCGACTGCCCTACCGGCGGATTCGTTACGCCCCAATAGTCGAAGAGCAATTGCCCGTTGAACCAGAAGCGGTATCCTCCGCTCGTTCCATCGAAGCTGAGCTTCATCGGTTGGGTCTTCTTCGGCACGAGCCACCCAGTCCAGCGAACGCTGAACTTCGCAGGCAGCGTCGGCACGTTCGATCCTTCATCCCAATCGAAATACAGTTGAGGATCGACGCGGATCAGGACGGGCGAACCGGTCAAATTCGGGTTCGGATAATAGGAACCTAGCAACCCTTGCTCCGACACCGTATCGGACGGATAGCCGAAAAATTC
Organism: Cohnella suwonensis; assembly: GCF_042655365.1. Classification (NCBI taxonomy): domain Bacteria; kingdom Bacillati; phylum Bacillota; class Bacilli; order Caryophanales; family Paenibacillaceae; genus Cohnella; species Cohnella suwonensis. The sequence goes on from NZ_JBHSMH010000082.1 coordinate 63,275, forward strand.
CCACAATCCCCGCTCCAGGCGTCCCATCCAGATGTTGCGGTCCAGAGAAGACAACCCTAGATAGTCGCCTGCGAGGGCATAGTCGGGATGGTTGTCCGGGAATGTTGACACCAACTCGTGCAAGCTCGTTCCCATATGTTCCAAATACGCCCGCGTCGACTGCAAGGGGCGGTCATACGGCAGCGAGAACGGAAATACGGCCTGTTTGACGGCGGTCGAGGCATCGTTCGAAATGTCTTCCGGGAACGAAGCGCTGTACTCGCGGCTTACGTTCAAATCCTCGGACAAGCTGTCCGGAGCCGTGTTGTTCACCGTTGGGACGCCCCGGGCTATGTAACTTTCCAACACTTCGTTCACCAAATCGATATAAGGAATGACGGTATTCGTGTTCTCGCAAGTCAGCTGTAAATGTTCAAGATCCGGCCGGTGACGACGCAGCACGTCGATCGGCCGCTCCGCCATGCCGCCGGGCAGCGTCTTCGGGTTCAAATATTGCAAAAGGTCGACATAGTAAGCGGCCGCGCTGTACACCGACCGGCATTCCGCGCAATCGCACATGTCGATCCGCCCGAACAGCGCCGCCCAATCGGGAAGCTCTTTTCGAAGCTGCTCGCTCAGCATAGATCCGCCTAGGGCGGCGGGCGTCACGTCGTACATCGCCTGGTAGGTCGACGTATACAAATGGGTAGCCGTCGCATGGACCTGTTCGGCTTGCGCGTAAATTTGCTTCGCTTCTTCCTCGCCTCCGAGCGATGATCCGTACTGGTCGACGAAAGCCTCTTCGCTCAGGCTGACGACGCTGAGTGCGGAATCCAGCCCACCCTCCATTAATCCGCTCATATGCTCGTAGCGGGGGCTGATTTGGTATACCCGCTGCAACGCCTTGAGTCGGGAGGCGAGCGCGGATGTCATGCCCTCTTCTTCTGTCAATCCTGTCTTCTCCGATTGGACGTACTTGTCCACGACGGTAGAACCCAAATCGAAATCGGCAGACTCTTCGAGGAATCGAGCGAGCCTTTCTCGAATCGGATTACGGAATTGACCGGTCATGCGGGCTTCTTCCATGGCACGGTCCAGGTTCAACTCGGGAAACATGTTTTTCTCCCTGCGCAGCCGTTCCTCAAAGGCATCGTTTGAACGTTCCGTGGATTCGTCCGCCTTGATGGCACTTAAGCGTTCGCCGCTGCCTGTTAACCACGCCGGCGAGATATCCGGCTGCACGGCAATGGACCGGGCCAAAAGCAGATTCGGATGGACTTCCTCCTTCTCCTCTGCCGTTTCCGCATGCCCCTTCTCCCGGCGCAAGGCATTCTTCTGGCGCAAACTTTCGCCGGTCCCCGCTAAGCGGAGAAGAGATTCGTTCCGTTCCCGTTCGTCGATCGGCGGGATCTGCTTGTAACGCACGGCGTTGTCGAGAGCTTGCTCCCACTCGGCAGCAGGCATTATCGCCAATCGTTCCAACGCATTCGGCATTCCGCCTCTCAGAAGGCCGTAGTATGCCGAAGCTGACAAGGAACCGTTTTCTTGGCGCAAACGACTCGCGGCTATCCAATTCTGCACGTGATGAATCGGGATTCCGTTCGTACCGGAGAGGTATTCGGCTTCCTCGTCCGAAATCGCTGCCGGGTCCAAACCGTTCAAGATCGGTGCAAGGGCAGATTCGAGCCGATCCCACTCCGTATCCGTCGAATCCGCCGTATAGAGGGGAATGTTAATCGGCTCACGCAACTTGGCCCGGTAGACGACTTTGGAGACGAAAGGCTGAACTTCCTTGTCCGGATGTTCGGCGCGGACGAACAGGTCGATCGTCTTTCTGCCGTTCTTCTTCGCCGAATCCAGGTCGTAGGCAATATAGTAACGGCCGCACTCGTCCGTCACGGCCTCTCCGATCAGTTCCTCTTCTCGTAGAGTCCGGCTATAGAGTTGAACTCGAACACCCTCCAGCGTGTTCGCTCCCAATGATGCAACCCCGTTCACGGATTGTTTAATTTCGTTCGCCAATGGATTCACGTTCCTTTCCGAAATTAGAGAATTGAAGGAAAGCCTACTCAGCTGCGTAAGTCTGATACAAGCCGTAGGAAAGCCCGCCGGTCCAGAGCGAGTCGTAAATGAGATTCCACATCGGCCGCCAATCCCACATGGAACCGAGTACGGAGTCGGGTAAGACTCCCGACCATCCGAGTTCCCGACTATATGCTCTAGCTTCCAACCAGTATTGGGCAAAGCCCCTTCCGGGGATGATCCATGAGCGCAATGTGGATCTGGCTCCTAATCCGTGATACATCAATTCAGGGCGCGTCAGAAAATCCCGGACGTGCATTCGCTCGTGTTTAAGCGTCTTGCGGAATTCACTGCCCTTCAAGCTGTCCACGATGTCGATGGAGGGTCTGAAATACCGTGGCTGCTTCACCCCTAATTTGCCGAGCAGCCCCGTGCGGGGGTACAACTGCCTCGTCCTGGCTGGGTAAGCCTTGCCAACAATGCCCTCGCCCAGCGCCCCTTCGGGCACGATGCGCGGATTCACAATCGGAATCCGGGGAGGCCTGGCTTTCCCTTTGAAGGTAGAGGTAGCCGTTTTGCCAGCCGATTTCCCCGTGCTCTGCGCCATCGCCGCTCCTGACTCAGCGACCGCCGAGGCAGCCATTTTGCTCTCCGTTCTCATGGCTGCGATGGCCGCCTCAGTCTCGAGAGCAGCGGCGGTTTTCACAGGTCCGGTACCCGGCGCGATCGCCACCGTCGTTTCCAAGAAAGCGATAGAAGTATCTTGAACCGCGTACAGACCTTCGACGAAAGCGTCTCCTGGCTCACCCGCTTTCGCCAACAGATACCCCCTGGCCGAATGTTCACCGAGGCTCTTACCACCGTTTAATAGGACGTGCGGAATGTTGACGATCATACGTCCGGATTCTTCTGCAAAGGCCAATGGCAGTGAAGCGACAGCCAGAACACCGAAGGCACCCCGCTCCCAAGGAGAATTGTTAGGGTTCACTACCCCATCCCATGCCTGATTGTAGCTGGTGTATACCATGCCCGGTTCGGCGTATAAAGAATAGTCCGGTCCAGACACTTGCGGAATGTCATATGCCCGTATGATCGGCTCGTCGTCCGCGCCCGAAGTCCCCGTCGGGTCGCTGAGTCCGATCGGATTCCCGCTGACGTAGGCGTACACGTTCAAGCCGTCGCCGGTCCCGATCGGATCGGCGGCCGTCCAGCGGCATAGCCAAGGCGCATAGTAACGAGCACCGTGATCATAGAACCCGGTCTCCTCGTCTCTTTCTTTTCCCGTATACCGATATCGCTTGCGCGGCACTTCGATATCGGTCCATACTGCCTGACAGGAGGTGCCTCCGTAGGGATAATACTCTTCATAGCTGATGATCCGTGCCTCTTCGTCCAGCTCCAGGGAACAGGATTCGAGCCTCGCGCTCATCTGGTATCGAACAAGCTGCTCCGGCGAGTTATCGGTTCCTTGCGATCTCGTTTCCACCAGTGCGATTCTTCGCTCATCGTCCATGACGTGGAGCGTCTCCCGTTCCAGCGCGACTTGCTCGCCATCGCCTCCATACTCCCGGTAAACCTCGAAACCGCCGAGGTAGAGCCGCTCTTTCTGCCGCGTCCCGTTCAGCCGCTCGATCACTTTGCGGACGCGTTGTCCGCTCGAATCATAGACGTAGTAAGCCGTGCCGCCTCCGCCCAAGTTCACCTTGCGAAGCTTGTCGGCATGATCCCACGACATTTCGCCGAGATGAGGCAGGGATGTCATATTCCCGTGCTCGTCATAACCGTACGTTTCCATCACGCTGCCCGCGTTCGATCCCGACAACCGATTGTTGAATCGCGAACTTTCCAGCAAGCTCCTCTCTTCATAACGGAAAATCCGCTGCCAAGACCCGCTGCCCGTTTGATGTATCAGATGGGTGAGGTTGCCGGCGTCGTCGTAGAGATAGAACTCGTGATACAACCGCATTGCGGAGCCGTCCGACGGATGCGGCAGGTTCGTGCGGGGGCCGTCGTCGTAATCGGCGTGCGGCCGTTCCGCGAGGCCGATATGTTCGCGGCCCTTGGCTTCGGTCAACCGGTACAGCGCATCGTAGTAGTAATGATTGCCTGCCGAAACGACCTGATTGTTGTAGAAAATGTCCTGTCGCGCGGCATCGTGGACCAAGTGGATATTTCCGACGGGGTCGTACGTGTAGCGAAGATCCTGTACCGTGTCCGCAGCGCGTTTGGTCACGATTCTAGACGTCCGGTAAGTCTCCGGATTGTACTGATAGGTCGTCGTTGCGCCGTTGCCGTACACGATCCGCTGCCTCTGGCCTTTCTCGTCGTAGTCGAGCCGTTCGACGAACACCGTCTCCGGATTTTCTTGCCCCCGGATGCGAACATGGACCTGTTCGAGCAAACCCGCCCCGTTGTAAACCGGTCTGAGGACGCTTCCGTCCGGGGCGGTCGTCAGGATCGGACGGTTCAAGGCGTCGTAACGGTTATGCGAATGGAACGATTCATTTTCGAGCCGAAGGTTCAAAGCATCCTGAAGCTTTTCCCGCAAATCGGCTCCCGTCATTTTCATTTCCAGTAAAATCGATTCGGCGGAGGACCAATCGGTCTGCCCTTTGTAATCCTTGGCTAATCTTCGGGAGCTTGACAGCAGGTTTCCTTTAAATTCGTACGCCATCTCCTCTCCGGTCTGCGGGTTGGTGCCGACGTTCACGAGCGCTCCTGCACCGTCGAGCACCATCCATACTTTGCCGCGCAGGTTCAACTTGCCGCTTACTGGAACGCCAGCTTCATTCAGCCGGGAGTCCGGATGGGCTTCCCCGTATACGGTTCTCGCAATCAAGAATTCGGTTCCGTTGTCCTGCTGAACATAAACCGCGAGCGGCCGCCTGAGCGCATCGTACGTATACCGGTAATGGAAGCCCCGGCTGTTCCAGCTATAAAGCGCTTGTCCGTCGGCATGCATGAACGCGAGCCGGAATCCGGCGTCCATCCCGCTTTCGTGTAAGGTTCGCCCGGTCATGTCGTAACGCATCTCGGTGACGGTTCGTCCGAGCGCATCCTCCGTTTTCTCCGATCGTCCTAGCACATCCGGGTAGGTTCGCGTGTCCAGGAACCGGTCGGTTCCTGATGCATCTTTGCCGTTATCCGCCACCGCCAAAAACGTTTGCCCCAGGTTATCCGCATATGCGACGGTCGGCGTCGCGGCATGTCTGGCAGCGCGGACCGCCGCCATGTACTCTTCTGCCCGGACAGTGACCTGTCCCGGGATCGGCTTGCCAGTGACCGGATCAAAGTCCGGCCACTTGGCTTGCGCAAGCTCCGGCACCATCCTGGCGGCGTACCACGTCGGCAAATACTCTCCATCGGGCAGGCTTCGGAAATACCCCCCCACATCCGGATCGTCGGCCGGATGAAACGCGGGATCCGGCAATTCGTGCTGGTGTCCGCCCCGCGGATCGTACCGGAACGACGGGTGGATCGTGTCGTTGGCATCCCAGCTTATTTGCCTCCACGGGTCGAAAACGACTTTCTCGTACGAATGGTCCGGATGGATCGTGACGACCGCCCGGCCGACCGGATCGTATAGCACGGTCGTGCTGACGCCCTGTTGCTTAACCTCATAGCCGTGATTCTTGCTGAAAAACGGCTCGTAGCTTTTATAGGCTTTGCCTTTGTTGTTGTAGACCGTCCAACCGGTTCCGATCCATCGCTCCGCCGACGACTTACCATCCACCTCTCCCGGTTCCGCTTGGTTTTTGCTTTGTACGGTTCTGCCGAAGCCGTCGGAATAGAGGAATCGGACGCACGTTCTTGTCGTTCCGCCCAGAGGGAGATCGGCATCGTGCGTCTCCCGGGTGAACGTGCATGCAACGTTCGGCTGCGGATGTTCGTTACCGCTTGTCCTAAGATACCGTTCCATGTCGTAAACTGTTCTGGAGGATGCCCGGGCAAGCCACTGATGCGGTTCTTCCAGCGGATGCTCCATGAGGTGCAGGATGGTTGCGTCGTCCAAATCGGCCAGAAAGCCGTCAAGCGTATCACCGGCGGATTCTCCATCCTTACCTGAGACTGCGGTGCCCGTAACCATGCCCAGGACATCAAAGCAGACGCCGGAGCGGTTGCCGTTCAGGTCCGTCATTCGGCAGGGCTGCAATACCCGGTAATCGTTCTCGCAGTTCACCGTATTTCCGAGCGGATCCACGCTTCGGACGGCCAACAATCCATACCGATCGTAATTCACGGAGGAAGCGTTACCAGCGATATCGATAAAACCGTCAGGCAAGAAAAACCGGTTTTCCGCACCTTCCGAATATGTTGCCGTTCCCGACGGAATCCACCAGTGAGGATCTCCGTCGAATCGGACATACCCGCCTTCATCCAGCAGCAGTCCCACTGCCTCAATATCCGGGTAGCATTCCGCCAACATGCCCGGCGTAAAAGCCATCTGATAAGAGGCGTAAGGCAGTGCCAGCGACTCCAGCATGCCTGCGGGGAGCCCACCCGACAGGTCGTTCCGGCGGAATCGCGTGCGAGTTCCGGCCAGTAGCCTTTTTTGCAACGTTCCGTCGGGCTTCTCTTCGTGAGCGATTTCCGTGGCAGCATCGGCAGCAATCAGTACTTCCACCCATGGCAGCCGCACCCCCGCCGCAGGCAAGCCGGTCAGTTCGTAGCTGCGCGTTTCGTATACGACCGGGAGCCGAAACGTGCCATCCTGATCGATCCCGTTCGTATGCCGGTTTTCCGTGAGCACGATATGCATCGCGGCTTGTTTGGCCTGATCCTCCGGACTTAGAGCGGGGTCGGCGATCCTGCGTCCGTAGCCGATCGCCGCGCTGCGTACGACGTTGCCATAAGAGTCCGTTTCCAGAGTCAATTGGTGACTGATCCTCGGATCCGCCGGATTCCTCTCCAAGTGGTAATCCATCGACTCCCACCCTTGGACGCGAATAACCGCGTTCCGATAAACGCCTTGCGGCTGCAAAAGCTCAGCTTGGTAACTTCGCTCCGCTATGGTGTAAGGCAGGCCGCTGCGCTCCGTCCCATCCTCCGCGTACACCTCTTGGCGAAGCATTGATCCTCTGAGCGCCCGGCAAACTTCCCGTTCTTCCTCAACCGTTAAGCCGGATGGCAGCGGCGTATCGGGCAGCAGCAACCGGTTGGTCGCCGCTTCGGGAAGCCCGGACTCCCGAAAGTACTCGGCTGCATACTTGCGGGAGACCGTATCCCGCTCGAAATACGCGCCAGTATGGTGCCAGGTAATCGTCCTGACCGGGGGAAGGCGGGGAACCGCTGCGGTGTCCGAGGCAAGCCCGAAGGCTTCCGTATCCCACTGATCGACCCTGCCGAAGCCATGGAACTCCCGCTCTTTCCTGTCATAGTAGCCGTGGCGGTACGCGTACCGGGTGACGACCCGGTTGCCGCCGATCCGGTCGATCGTTTCCACTTGGCTCACGACATGCACCGGAAACGGCAGCTGCGTCACCCAATCTAGCCCTTCCAACCGGTCCTGCAAAAAAAACCGAGTGGAAGGAGCATAACGGATATGAGTCTCCGCTCCCATGTTATTGATGACTGCAGTCATCAAATGCGGTTTGGTGCCGCCAGTCAAGTCGATATATTGGATCGGCCTTCCCTCATCCGAAGGCAAGGACGACGACCATACGAGACATCCCGTCCCGTTTCCGAGCAAATCGACCACGTCGATGCTCGTATTGGGGCTGTTATACGAAAGCGAGCTTATCAGCTGGGTTTCGCTCCAGCCGTTGCCGGCCAGATTCAGCCAAAACCTGATGTCATTTCCCCCCAAATACAGTAAGTCTGCGGGTCCCGAACCGTCGAGATCGTACAGCCGGATCCTTTGCCGGTCAAATCCGTCCGGGAAGTCGAACGCCGGCGAATCGTTCATCGTCATCTTGGCGCCGAACGTTCCGTAGCCGAGATTGGGCCAGTAACACACTTCCCCGTTCCGGATTCGGACAATGTCGGTTAGACCGTCCCCGGACATGTCGGCCAGGAAGATCGATTGCGTCTCGTCAGAGAACACAAGCGCGGGACCTTTCTCTTCGTCGTCCCATACGGGTACCCGATCCCCGGCATCGAATCCCTCTCTTCCCAATGATTCATAAACGGAGAAGGCATTCTGCTCCGTTACGAGCAAATCCGGTTTCCCGTCGCCCGTCACGTCGATGTAGCGCAAATTCGGATCGTTCCAGTCGATGTTCGGCAGAGCGGCGAATGAAGTGAACCTTCCCCAGCCGGCCTTCGTTTCCGAATCGTGTTCGTGATAGCCTGCAGATGGTCCGCTGTATTGAACGGCGTATCTTCCGCCGTCCCCGTCCAGATCGGTCAACCGCCAGCCGTTTTCATTCAATGCAACCGCGGAAGGTTTCACCGCGACTTGATCCATCGGGGAGAATCGGCCGCCTCCCAAATTCCGTTTGTAATACCAAGCGTCATGGTGTTCCGTTAAGATGCCGGACAACCCTTCTCCATACAGATCCGTCCAGTGGGAACCGCGCCCCCGAAGTCCTTCGGGCATATTTGCCATGGATGCTTCATCCAGCGTCTGAACGGAGAAATCGAGGCTGGATCGGGAATACTCGTACTGAACCGGCGGCATCGATTTCTTGACGTAACTGCCGTCCGCCTGCCTGATGTATCCGCTTCTCGTAACGCTTTTCAGAAAGGATAGCGCTTTCCCTTCCTCGTAAGAAAACTCATCGGAACGGACCAAACACGGGGTTTCTCCTAATTCCTCGAAATGATGAAACATAAGAATCCTTCGGCATAAGCGGTATGTTCGGATCTCGAACCCCGCGCGGTTGGTCGAGAAAGGATCATGTCTGCAGGGCCAAAGCCGGATCTCCTCTTCGGTCGGCCGAACCGGATCATGTTCCCCGTAATCCAGTACAACGGTAAACAACCAGCCCTCCCGTTCATGCGGATTCCGATTGCCGTACCGGATCGTCTTCAAATACCTGTTCGCATAGCCGATTCGGTTTCTTTCGCTGGGCGATCCGCGATCGATCCCTTGGCCGTTTTCCGGCTTATACCCGTAACGGATAACGTTACCTTTGTCGTCCGACGTTTCTTCTAACAACCACTGATAGACGCGTTCGGGGTGCGACGGATCGCTAATCCTTCCATTTGCCGAAAGGCCGTACAAGCTTGTCACGTTGCTTCCGGAGACGACTCTCCAATACGACTCCCCCGTCTCCCGATGTTCCCATCTCTCGATCCGAGACGGTGATGCTTCGACGCGCGGTCGGTATCTGCGTACTTCATAATGTCCTTCAATACGCAGCTCCTGTCCCGCGAACGGCACCAGCTCTTCCATCCCGGAAAGCAGGAACGCATCCGACTCCTCCGCATCCCGGTAACGCGGCAAACCCTTATCCGTCTTACGCGTCACGGACGAGGCGGTCAAGTTCCAACCCAGACCGAATGGACCGTTGCCTGCGCCCGAGTCGTACGTCAGGGAGAGTTCGGGCGAAAACCCCGATCTTCCCGGCGTCAGGCTCAGCGGAACCGCTGCAGACGCCGTCCCCGTCAAGCTGCGGACCGAGAACTGTTCCCCGATCCCTCGAACGGCACCGCCGCCCTTCGGCAGCGTAATTCCCGGAAGCGGACTGTGCCCCTTATCGGAATGGCCGGTCGGATACGCACTCTTTCCAGTATCGCTCTGCTTCATAAGCGATCCTCCTCTTCGACATTAACGAACATCTTGGTTGATCATGAATCGTCTTCCGGAACGACATATGCCCTGCCCTCTACACGGAAGCTCCCGGCAGCAAGCTCCCGAGCAGATGTTCAAAATCTTGCGGTTCACATGCAATCATCCATTCTCCATTGGGTTTCCCTCCATTTTCCATGGTAATATTCCCCTTATCCCATGCACAAGGGCCGTTTTCCCGGATCGATCGGGAAATTGCTAGGAAGATTTTTCCGAATTGGATTCGCGGGCGAAGACAGGTAAATCAAAAGAACCGACGGAATTTATTTCCGTCGGTTCTTCCTATTGAGACGAGGACTCTGGTAAGCTAGATTCGGATACGAATTTCCCGAAACCTTTCCCGACGAGTTCGGGAATGGCCCTCTATTCACATTGAACGCCTCTCGTTAATCTTGAATCATAACGTTCGAGAGGGGAAATGCGAAATGAATACGGCCATGCCGGTCGCTCAGCCAGGGCGCTGGAAGCGCATCGGCTTTGTTGTTGCCGCGGTATTGTTTACGTTGTTCGGTTTTGTTGTTCTAGAGGGGGCTATAGAAGCCATGGCGCCTTGGATTCCGGTATCGAACATGCCGGATTCCCATAGTTGGCTTGCGGCGTCGCACGGTACGCTGTTGGCATTCTTATTCGGCGGCAGCTTGATCGCAATGCTTCGTCGGCCTTTCGAGAAGCCTATGCTGCTCCATTTCTACGCGGTCGGCCATCTCATTTTTCTGGCGACGTTCGCGATCACCGCTCCGAAGCTGGCATTGGAAAAAGCTTTCGTGTTCGTCATGTTCTTCCTTGTATTGTCGGTCCTATACTCGTTCTACCACAATCGGGCATTAGCGGTCAGGCTTGAATCGTCCGCCGGGTACTCCCGCCCGCTCGTATGGTTGACCGTCGTTGCGGCAGTCATCCTGCTGCCCGTAGCGATCCATGCGTGCATTCAACAATTCTCGGAAACCGGCGAGTATTTCCGTTGGGGCGAACATGGCGCGATGCTCCTTGCGTTAATCTACGCCGGCTTTCTGACGGCATCGCAACGACCGGGCTCATTGGCTCTCGGCGTGATTGTTAGCATGACCTATGCTTATCTGGGTGCCGCTGCTCTCGCCGTTCCCGAGCATCCGGGGAGCTGGGGCATCGCGGGAGGACTCGCTTCCTTGGTTTATAGCCTCGTCTATGCCGTTGTTTTACTATACAGTAAACGTGCCAGGTGACACCCTATGAATGATTTGCAAGAGCCGCCGACTCAACCCATGCAAAGCAATCGCCGCCGGAATACCCGGTGGCTGTTTGCATTGTATAGCGGAACCATTGCCGTAAATCTGTTTCTAACCGTCTGCTATATCGCGTCGTTGCCTTTTTATTACCGCTATCTCAAAGATTCGTGCTTCGGCTCGACGGATGGATGCGCGAATATGACGATCAGCGTCATGCCTGCAAGCTGGAACGAATTATTCGGATTTACCGCATCCGGCTTTGCGTGGTTTTATATCGCGCTCGATCTGTTTTTTTATTTTTGTTACGTGTTCGTAGCCGCGTTGATTCTGTTGCTGAAGCCGAAGGATGTCCTTGGTTTTATTACGGCATTCACGCTGATCAACTTCGCGTTCGGGAATCAAATCAACATGCAGTGGGAAGGATCGTCGTTACTCGTTCCTCTCGCCCAGAACGCATCGCTGGTGGGCTTCATGTGCTTCGCGCTATGGTTTCCTAGCGGCCGCATGACTCGCGACTGGCTGCCATGGGTCGCGGGAGCTGCTTTTCTGGCTCGGAGCGTTCCCTATTATTTGCCGTACCCGGAAATTCAAATCGAACGATGGCCTCTGTGGTTATCGCTCTGTTGGGTGATGTTATTTTATGGTACGCTTTCGTACAGCCAATTCACCCAGTATCGCGAGAATGCAACATCGGAAGCAAGGCATGCCATTGGCAAGGTTGCTTACGGATTTATTGGTGCTTTTCTGGCGTTAATATCCGTCAGTCTGCTTCTCCTAGTATGGCCCGAATATTATATGGCGGATGTTTTTTGGCTGGATCTTACCGTAAGGATCATTATGCTTCTCATTCCGTTTTCGCTCGGCTCCGCTCTGTTGAAACATCAATTATGGGGCGTACCGCCCGTCGTACGCAGAAGTTTCGTGTACGTGGCTTTGCTGGCGGTCGTGTTCGGCATCTATATGGCAACCGTGTGGTACCTTTCCCTTGTGTTCCGGACGGAAAGCGGCGTGTTTCCGTTATTAGCGACAGGGTTGGTCGCAGTCCTGTTTTCTCCGATCAAAGAAGGCTTGGATAAACTGGTCAACCGGTTGGTGTACGGCAAACGGGAAGATCCGGTTTCGCTGTTGATCGGATTGGGCGATCGGCTGAGAGAGCCTTTTAACTCCGAACAAGTGCTGCAGGCAGTCGTCTCCACCGTAAAAGAAACGATGCAGTTGCCCTATGCTTCCATCACTTTGTTTCTTCAAGGGCGCGAGTTGGACGCGGCCATCTCAGGCGTTCCGCGCGACTCTCAAGCCGTGCGGTTCCCGCTTGTCATGGGCGGAGAGGAGCTCGGAAGCTTGTATGCTTCGCCGCGCGCGCCCGATGAACCGTTTACCGAGGCGGACTACAGGCTTCTCCAACTGCTCAGCAGGGAATCCGCGAGAGTCGTCCACGGATTGAAACAGTCGCTGGATATCGGTCAACTCATGCAGGAGCTGCAAGCGTCGAGAGAGCAGTTGATCTTCGCAAGAGAAGAGGAGCGGCGTTCCATACGGAACAACTTGCATGATGACTTAGCGCCTCGGCTAGCCTCGCTTGCGTTAAGGGCATCGGCGGCAGGGGATTTTATGCGCAAGGATCCTCCTAGGGCCGTGCGAATAATAACGGAACTGGAAGAGGATATCCTCGACACGGTAAGGGGAATTCGGGAATTCGTCCACGATCTGCGACCGCCGGCCTTGGATCAGTATGGCCTGGCGGAAGCGATTCGACAGCGAGCGGATCAATTGATGCAACTCCATTCCGAGCACGGGGATGCTCCCGCAGGGCATATTCGCATGAAAGTAGATTTGGCGGATTCGTTGCCGCCGTTACCCGCTGCCGTTGAAGTCGCGGTGTATCGCATCGTAACCGAATCGCTGGTCAATATCGTGAAACACTCGCAAGCCGATGAGTGCCGGGTGACGCTCGCGGTACGAATGGGAAGAGGAAAAGAAGAACTGTTCGTGGAAATCCGGGACAACGGCATTGGAATACCGCGGACGGACATGCAAGGTTTGGAAGATAATAGAGGGGCCGGGGCCGGAGTCGGCTTGGCATCCATCAAGCAAAGGGCTGCGGAACTGGGAGGCAGGTGCCTGATCGAGCCTGTAAAAGGGAGTGGAACCCGGATCACGGCCTGGTTGCCGCTGCAATTAAATCCGGATTGGAGTGTAGGCCATCATGAAAATATTAATCGTTGACGATCATCCGATGTATCGCAAAGGCGTGAGAACGATTCTGGAAACGGCAGACGACATGGAGGTCGCGGGCGAAGCGACCAATGGCCTCGAAGCCATCTCGCTCTGCGATCAAATATTGCCGGATGTCATGCTTATCGATATCCGCATGCCCGGAATGAATGGCGTGGAAGCGGCCAAACGGATCAAAGAAAAGCACCCAGCAGTTCAAATTCTTTTTCTAAGCATGCATCATGATGATTTATCCGTCATCACCGCGATGAAGACGGGGGCAAGAGGTTATATTCTTAAAGATGCCGACAAAGAAGAAATCCTGCGTGCCATCCGAGCCGTCGCCGCGGGAGAAGCCATCTTCAGCCGCGATGTGGCGACCCGGATGATCGACTATGCGACCAAGCCTTTTTCCCAAATGGATTCCTTCACCTCGCTTACCGCTCGAGAGAAGGAGGTCCTTTTCTACATCTCCAAAGGGTATTCCAATGTCCAAATCGGCGGGGAGATGGGATTGTCCGCGAAAACCGTGTCCAATTACGTAGCGTTGGTGTTGAACAAGCTGCATGCCGCGGATCGTAACGAGGCTGCGCGGATGGTCGAGAAAATGAAGAACGACACGATGTGACCGTAGTCGTTGTTAATCGTTATTTTTCCTGACTGTCTTCCGTGCTGCGCTTGGCCAGCTTCGCGAACACTTCGTTAACATTCCTCATTCGTTCCTCGACCTTCTTTGCCGCCGCATCCAAGGTATAACCGTCATCCATTAATTCCTTGACCAAAACGATTTTTTTGATGTTCAGATAGTCGTATTTCCTCGTTGTCCCTTCACCTTCTTTGGAAGAATGAATAATGCCCTTTTCTTCCCAGTATCGGATTTGTCTTAGCGGAACTCCCGTAATATCCGATACTTCCCCGATTCCAACCACCAATTTGCCTAATAGATCAAAATCCAGCAAAACGTTCACCGATTGTTCGTTTTCGTTCATGATAGGCCGCCTTCTTTTTGTGTTCTCTTGAAACTATATTACGATAAGCATCGCCAACTTACAATGCGCATTAACTTATTGACAATCATTGTAGATATGCTACAATTAGCGAAGCTAGACTACATTGTAAAAGTTTAGCAATCAAATATAAGGAGTGAGGTTTTTATGCCAATCATCAATATCGACTGTTGGGAAGGCTTTAGTCCGGAGCAAAAAAAGCAATGGGTGAAGGAATTGACCGACGTTACGGTAAATATGTTCAACCTTCCGCCCGATAAAGTGCTCGTTATTTTGCGGGATACGCCACTAGCCAACTGGGGGCAAGCGGGAACGGTTGCGACGGATCCGGAGTTTTTGCAAAAGAGCCGAATCACCGAGAAGCAAACCCGCTTCGTTTAAACCATGAAAGCTATCGGTTATTATCGTACGCTACCCATTACCGATCCCGAATACCTCATGGATCTCGAAGTGGAAAAGCCCGTTCCGACGGGCAGAGATCTGCTGGTAAGCGTAAAAGCCATTTCCATGAATCCTGCCGACGTCAAAAGCCGGGCCGCGAAGATGGATGAAAGGGACACACCTAGAATCATTGGTTGGGATGCGGCAGGAATCGTCGAGCAGGTCGGTCTCGACTGCGAGCTGTTTAAGCCGGGGGATGAAGTTTACTATGCCGGCGATGTCGATCGTCCGGGCTGCAATAGCGAGTTCCATCTGGTCGATGAGCGAATCGTGGGGAGAAAGCCGGCCAGTCTGGATTTTGCGCAGGCCGCAGCCATGCCCTTAACATCGCTGACGGCTTGGGAAGGATTATATGACCGCTTGGGAATCAGCCGCAACGAGCAGAACAATTGGAACCAAACGATTCTGATCATCGGCGCCGCTGGAGGGGTCGGATCCATTGCGACCCAGCTTGCCAACCTTTCCGGTTTAACGGTCATCGGAACGGCATCCCGGGAGGAATCGGTCCGCTGGGCCAAAGATCATGGGGCGGACTTCGTCATCAATCATAAAGAAGCGTTCGTCCCGCAATTGAAAGCTCTTGGTTTGGAGAATGTCGATTAT
The DNA here is from genome assembly GCF_042655365.1 of Cohnella suwonensis. Taxonomy (NCBI): domain Bacteria; kingdom Bacillati; phylum Bacillota; class Bacilli; order Caryophanales; family Paenibacillaceae; genus Cohnella; species Cohnella suwonensis. Next base: position 78,478 of record NZ_JBHSMH010000082.1, read on the forward strand.
ATCTTCTGCTTGAATGACACGGCCATGCACTGGGAGAATATGGCCGAAGCCATTGTTCCCCAAGGAAAAATATGCTCCATCGTACCAACGAATCAACCTGTTAACCTGAATGCGATCTTTTCCAAAAGCGTCTCTTTCCATTGGGAACTGATGTTTACCCGAGCCAAGTATCGGACGGAAGATAGGATCGAACAGCATCATCTGCTCAATGCAGTCGCCGATTTGATCGATTCCGGAGAACTGAAGACATCGATCACCCAGCGTCTGGAACCGATCAACGCCGTTAACTTGCGAATCGCGCATGAGAAGGTTCTTTCCGGTGAAATGATCGGCAAGCTTGTGTTGGAGAATTTCTAGGCTCTCTCCGTCGGCTTAGATCGTCGAGAAACCCGCGAGCACTTTGTATCCGAAAAGCCTTGCTCCATCGGATATGTTACGCGCATTCCCTGGGATTCGCTGCCGCCCATTGAAGCGCCTTCTCCCGACAACCTGCAAAAGTGCAGTTTGTTTGGGGTAATCTTGTCAAAACGACTCAACAACCTGCAATAATACATTTTGTCGAGTCGAAATGGAGCGTTTCTCGCGAAAAGTAGTAAACAACCTGCATATTTGCAGGTTGTCTACGAACTTTTAAATAAACGAGCCAAACAACCTGCATATTTGCAGGTTGTTTAGCTGTTGCGGTGAAAACGGCTAGGCGTAAACGGCAGAACGGCAAAAATACGATTGAGTAACCGTGGATAAGGACTTTCTCGACAACATTAGCCGACGGGACTTATTCCGTCGGCTTATCTTTTTTCATCCGCATGTAAGCGGAATACGCATAAAACATCCAGGCCCATGCGCAAGGTCATGGGCCTGGATCCAATCCTTCCTGTTATTCCTTTGTGATTCGTCCTAAGTGATCCAGCGAACGGAGGAGGATGACGGCCGCTTGAGCGCGAGTCGTTTTCCCTTTCGGATCGAAGCGATTGTCGCCCACACCTTCCATCAGATGAAGCTGTTTCAATGTCCGCGCGTAGGGTTCCGCCCAGTCCGAAATCCATTCTTCATCGGCAAATCGGGCTCCCGCAGCGCTTCCGTCGACCTTGATCCGGAGCGAATTCCCTAGCATGACCGCCATTTCTTGACGGGTTACCGGATCGTTCGGACGGAATTCCCCGTTGCTCCCTGCCACGATGCCAAGCTTGGCTGCCTGATTAACGTACGACGCGTACCATGCGTCTTCATCCACGTCCTTGAAGACGCCGGATGAAGATTCGGATTCCGAAGTTACGCCCGGATTCTCCTCTTGATTCACTATCGCCAGAAGCAATTTAGCCATCTCCGCTCTCGTGATCGTTCGCTCCGGAGCGAACCGCGATTCGCTTACCCCGCTTAAGACATGCCGGGAAGCCAGGATATCGATTTCCTGCTTCGCCCAATGGCTCGTCACGTCTGCGAAAGGATTCGCGTAGGAGAGAACGGCATATTCGCCGGTCCGATCGATTTCGGTTTCGATCATTCCTTCTTTTGCGTTCCATACGCCTCCCGCATACACCCATTGAGCGGACATTTCATCTTTCCGATAGATACCCAGCTTGAGCAAGTCGATCAGCTCCGCGGGTGGCGTATGAACCCGGAGCGAAAGCTGCAGCCTTTTGCGGAATGCCGGACTGACGCCGGAGGAAGCCGGTTCGAACGCAATGGCCAGAAGCGGACCAAACGGCCTGTATTTCCCCGAAAGAGGACCGATTTCCGGATTCCGGCTCAAGACAAGCTTGGAGTCCGCGTTGAACGTCCCTTCCGGAGCAGACAGTCGGACATCTCCCTCGAATCCCGACCACTCCAATGCTTCCAAAGACAGCTTCACCGTTGCCTTCGAGTCGGAATTCCCGGCTGGAGTCGGATCAGAAGTCGGATTGCCGTTGCCACCGCCTACGCCGCCAGTGCCGACCGCCCCGACCCGAATGACTTTACCCGCCGAAAGATTAAAGTACGTATCCGCGGTAACCAGCTTCACCTCATAGGAAGCCTGCGGCTGCAAAGCCCGCAGCTCCGCCTTGCCTACGCCGCGTTCCACATTGACCGGTTCTGAATAGCTCGCGTCACCCAGCTTGCGCCAGGAAACGATGACGCTGCGCAAATCAGGATCCGCCGGATCTGTCCACGTGATATTGTAGCCATCCGTTCCGATTGCTGCTGCGCTTGGTGACCCCACCTCGCTAGGCGGGGTCACGTCCGCGACCAGCGCTTTCTCCGAGATCACGGTCCCCACAGCGGTCACGCCGAGAGATTCCACCTCGGCATCATTCACCGTTGTTACCTTCACCGTATAAGCGATCCCTGGTTCCAGGTTTGTCAAAAGCGCATAGCCCGTTCCCTTGTCAACGTCAACCGTAACCGATGGATCGAAATCCCTGTCCGAAGCCCGTTTCCAGTACACTTTCATATGATCCAGCTCCGCGATATCCAACTCGCCCCACTGGACAAGCAGCTGTCTTTGTCCGGCAATTACCTCCGGCCTGTCGGCTGCATCGTGCGGCACCGCATTCGAATCCAGCGCCGTCAGGTCATCTGTATAAGTCGATTCCATCGGAATAGAGGCGTAGCTTGAAGCTTGTGCCAGTACTTTGACCCGATAAGTCTGACCGGCCTGCAGCGCGGACGCGATGAACCGGAATGATCGAGCCACTTCATGACCGTCCCCATCCTGCTCGGCGTCCACCGCTTCCACGGTGCCGGAGATACTCTCCCCGTTCGAGGACTCCAATGTCACAACACCAGACTGCTTCACCGAAGAGACCAGCATGTATTTGCAGAACGCCAGCTGCACGCCGCTTCCGGTTGTCGCCAACGCATCCACGACCTGCGGAGCTTGCAGCGACACCATGCCGACATTCACGTCAAAACGCGGCGGCAATACGGTGAGTTCCCGAGAGACCGCAGGAAGATACCCTTCCTTCTCGAACTGCACCCGCCACTTGCCTTCCGGCACATCCCAGCCGTAACGCCCGTTTCGGTCCGTCGCGAGCGGATTGGCCTGCCCGTACCAATCGGCATCCCAAGCGCTCCAGGCCAGCGTGTCGGGATCATGGTACTCGATGGTTGCGGTTACCCCTTCCAGCCGGTTGCCTTCCACCGTTTCATAGACGTAGCCGCTCGGATCCCAAATCCAGACCGGATCCGCAACCTTATCCTTATCCTTCGGCTTGTCGTCTTTCGGTTTGTCCTCATCATCCCGGCACCGCTCGATGGCGCCGGCGGCGGCCATCTGGTCCCGCCAAGCTTTATTATCCTCAAAATCTTTCTTCAAGTAATCGAGATTTTGTTGCCATGTCGCCTTTGCCGAATCGCCCAAAACCGTAAGCACCGTGCCGATCGCGAGTGCGCCCCAACCGGCCGTTACGACACCCGCCACTCCGCCGATGCCTGCGAATGTAGCTTTCAGCACCAGCATTTCACTGGCTTGTTCGTACAAGTTTTCGGCTTGCTGCAAGTAGTGCGCCCTCGAAGGACCATCGCACTCGCCGCCGTAGACGGATTCCGTGAAGCTGACCAAATCGTTCTCATAGTCTTTGAAATCGAGAAAATCTTCGACGTATCCCTTCGCCGTGTTCAAGTATCCCAATGCGCTGGTCAGCTTGGATTCCGGCGAGACAAAACTCATCACATTCATGACATGGTCGGTATTAATCGAGTCGCCCGCAAACGAGGCATAAGCGGCTCTCATCTCATTGGTAAATAACCGGGTTGCCACAACGCTCGTAAAGGTGACAGTCCCTGCCTGCTCGTTCACTTGTTTCTCGAAGCTGCGGTAGGGGCTGGATCCCTCTTCGCCCAAATTCACGCCTTTCGCGGAAATTCGGGCGTATACGAACGTTCCTTCCGGCAGCTTGATCTTGAACGCCGGCGAATGGAAGAAGCCGTTTCCTGACGAGTCGCCGAATACTTTCCGCGTTTCTTCCGCGCTGAGCTGCTCGTAAGCGGTATTTCGGAAGCCTTCCGGCATCGTTCTCGAATAGCTCTGCCACTGTTCGGTCGTTGGTGTCGAAGGCATCCGGGCAGTGCTGGGCGCCGTGTCGTAGGTTACATAAATGCCCGTTTGCATCGAAGTGACTTCCGGAGTCACTATCGCTCTGAATGTCGTGGAACTTCCCAGTCTTTCAGCCGAAACTGCCTGATCCCCTACATGAATCCGAACATTGGATACACGACTCGCTTCCGTCACATTCGCTTCAAGAATCAACGGGACATTGGGCACGATCACATACGGAAATCTGGAGACCCCTTTTTGCGGATCCGTAGTCACCGTACGCCCGTCGGGTTGCTTTATCGTAAATTGATCGACAACCGCGTGAGTGGAATCGATCGATACCGTTGCGGGTTCCGATTGAAGAACGCCGCTTGCCAAAGACACGCGCGCTCGGAGTTCATATTCTATGCTCGTGCGCCAGATCGAAGAATCCGGCTTCTCCGGCAGCTCGACCGCAGCGCTCCAGAAGCCGACCGGAGAAGCCTCCGCCGTGCCGATCGTCTCCCCGTCGGCCGTTACCGTCACCCGGCTTCCGGCAGGCGCCCGTCCGCTCGCATAAATCTTCTGCGATGCAGAGCGCTGCGGAGCGGTCAGAGTAAGCTGAACAGGCGTCAGATATACCGCGCCGACAAGCTCCTCTGTCGGCGCATCGCTTCCCTTGCGATAGGATATGGACAGCCTGGCTTCCATCTGCTTGAGGTTCTCATTGCCCATCTTCAACCGATAATGAATCGTACCCGACTGGCCAGCCGATTGCCCGCCAAGCGGAATGAGATAACGCCCTTCGGATTGCTTGACGGAGCTGGCCGCGGTTCCGTTTACCATCACGCTCTCTTCCTGAAGCGTGGCACCAAAAGGAACTTCAAGGATTAAATTCGCATCCGCAAGCTGCACCGGGATGCGATAGCTTCCCCGGAAGGATACCGCCTCGCCTGCGCTCGCTTCGCTTTTGGCATGGAGTCCATTTCCCTCTTGGCCATAGAAGAGCAAGGGCTCATCCGAGAATACGAGAGGGGGGATTTCCAGGATTTTGCCTTCCTCGGCCGTCACCTCGCGAATCAACCTCTTGTCGGTGTTCTTATCCGCAAGATTGATCCGATAAACACCTGCTTCCGAAAGGCGAATCGTGAAATCTCCGTCCGCTTCGAATTTCAATGTGCCCGAATGTTTCCAGCTTTCCCCTTCTTTCTTTTCCAAAGCGCCTTGCAGCCGGTTGTAATTGTTCATTCCTTCTACCTGGCCGACGATACGCGCTTTTTCCTCCAGCTTCAAATGAGCGAAACCGTTGCGCATGTCGTCCAGCACGATATTCGTACAGACTAGTTGATAATTTTCCAATAGATTATAGGAGCAAACCTGAACCTCATCCCCCGGCGTGCCCCGGATCGGAATCCGATTCTGGAAAGCTCGGCGCGGTTCCGCATTAAATGAGGGATTCTTCGACGTTGCGGTAACGCCATAATCCACGGCCTGCCGCCAATCCTCGATGTTTAGCTCGCGCGGCGCTTCATCCAGCGGGGTAAATATCATATCCATCTGAATATCCCCGAGACCGTAACTCGTCACTTGTAAGGGAAGATGAGCATCCGTGCTTTTTTCCATCTTGATTTTAATGGGCCCGCCGGGGATCACATAATTCGGCGGTCCTTTCTTCTCTGCCACGAGAAGGAAGTCTCCCGCAGGCCCAGTGAGGGAGTAGGCGCCTTGCTCGTTCGTTACGGTCTTGCTCTCGATGGCGGATTTATTCATGAGCAGAACCGTTACCCCTGCCATTGGACGATTATTCTGGTTCGTAACTACGCCATGAACGACACCCGCCGTAGGTTTGCTTGCAGTAAGCGCCAGCTCATTCTCGCCGGGCCTCAGCGTAATCCGCTGCGGCTCAGGCTGCGCATACATGGAGGGAAGTTCAACCTCCGCCCGAATGACTTGCCCGGCATAGCGCTCTGTCCTCATGCGGTAGGAGCCCGTTACCCATTTGACGGTCTCCAGCAATTGATTGCTGTCATCGTCGTATATGCGCAGCACCGCATCGCGAACCTCCGCATCGCCGGCCGTTCTAATCACCGTTTTAAATCCGGCGAGAGGCACCGGCGACAACGTCGTGCCGGCTCGTACAACGTTGGTGACGGCCGCCTCGGCATGCTCCCGCAGACGCCGTCCGGCGGTATCGATCATTTCCACCTTGTACCGGGCCGGACCCGGTAGCGATACGACATAGTCTTTATTTTCCGTCCATTTAAATCCGGTTCGATAGAGGTTGTCCTCACTGGACAACATCACCCAAGATCCCTTTAAGGCATCTAAATACGTATTGTCGATCTCTACGAGCAGCTCGCCGGCAACCTGCAGCGGAAGCCGGGCGGCACTAGCCGTGATTTTAGGATCACTGGCGGAGATCGCCCGAATGGACCGTATCCATTCCGTACCCGCCGGAAGCGTGAATGCCGCCTGATAGACGCCGAGCTGGCCAGAAATCTCTCCCATGCCTACGGTCGCTTGCCGCACGGCTTCATCTCCAAGAAGCCGGTAACCGATTACCGCTTGCAGCTCCTGACCGGCGGTGCCGAATGCGCGAATAGCGAGATCGGAACCCATCGGGATTTGTCCGTCAACCACATTCGGATGCGACCAATCGACGAAGTTGATCTGATCCTCCGGTGGAGGAGTTGCGGTACATGGGCCGTCGAAGCAGACAACATGAACGCCGCTGCCGGCATCCAATCCGATTTTGTAAACCGCTCGGGTGCCGTCGCCGCTGATATTTGGAACTCTGGTTGCATGCGCGCGATTACCGATATGCTTCACTTCATTGGTTACAGTGTTGATAAGAACTGCGCCGCGAAGAGAATTGTACAAACCATCTTCAGACCGGTTGTAATAGCTCACCACTGCGTATTTTCCGTCTGGGCTGATTTGTGGAACCCCAAGCCCTCCATTGTTAAGGTTCGGATCAAATATTGCTGCGGTCGCCCCTGACTCCCGATTATGCAAGAACGTTTCCCCGTTACTGCTTGCAGCAATCGATTGGCCGTCTCTTGAAAGAGCAGCCCCGCTAACATAGATCTCCTCGTTGTCGATTGTGAATTTGACATTCTTTATCTCGCCCGTCTGGACTTCATATCCGTACAAATGGCTGTTTCCATCGCTTATGCCTTCCTGCAAATTTGTAGCCCAAGAGAAAAATGCCGCATACCGCCCGTTGCCGCTGATGACTGTCTGATTGCTGGACCCATTCCCTTCTTCCCCGACATTGTTCACGCTGATCCTTTTCAATATGCCCGTCGAACGTTGGTAAAGAAAAGCGTCGCTATAGCCATTGGTGTCTCCGGGGACGACCTGATCGGATGAACTGGTGAAAACCAGCCATTCTCCGTCCTCGCTGAGCGACAGCCATGTCGGTAGAATGCTGCCGTTACCTACAGAGGTAAATTTGCTGTTTTTCCGGTCATAAATATATAAATCGGAAGTTAAAGAGCCGCTCTCTAAAGCGGCGTAAGCCACGATGCTTCCGTCGCCAGACAACGCATAGGGTTTGTCCGTGTCAAAAGTGGTCGTAATATTCTTCATATCGCCGATACGTTCAACAAGCCCTGTACTGACGTTATACGTATATAAACCGATAGATGTACCTCTCCTGCCGATAAAAGCGGCCGTGCTTCCGTCCGTTGAAATGGTCGGATGCCACAGTCCGGAGAAGCCTTCCGTTTCTGTGGATACTGCCGCCATCTCTACCCCGTATTGGTGGGTGGTCGCGGTCTTTATGCGAGACGGTGTCGCGGATTTATTTCCCGCTCTGTCAATCGCGTAGATCTCATACGTATAAATCTTCATTTCCTGCAAATCTTGATCCCGGTAAAACAGCTCTTTGGTTTCCCCGATTTTCTTGTTTACTGTCTCTCCCTCGTCGATTCTCCAAATCTCATATCGGTCGATGGTAAGGTCAGGAGAATAACTTCCATCTGGATTGGGAATTGTGCTGTCGCTCGTCTTCCATTCCAGCAGCACCTGATTGTAAGCCGGATTGCTCCATGAGTCAAAGTTCGGTTCCAGCGGAGTAACCGTATCCAGTTCCACCCTCTGCGTTTCCGAAGGCGCGCTAGTCTCCCCGCCCTTCACCGCTACGACGTATACTTCATAAATTCCATCCTCGGATCCTAAATAAGCATCCAGCTCGAAACTGCCGATGTCTCCGTAAACGACTTCGGTCACCGAAGCGGAACGACCGACCTGCTTGTTACCGCCCTCCAGATGATAATAAACCGTGACCACCGAATCCAATGCCGCTTGACCCTTAACCGTCAAGACCCCTCCGACCGCAGCCGGCAGCGGCTCCAGATCAGGCGCAGCCAAAGCTTCCGCAAGCGCTGCGTTCCCCATCGTCGCCTCGGAAATGAATTGCGTTACATTATAGGTCCCCTGTTCCTCCTGTGCCGGCAGTTGCCCGCCATTCGCGAGCGCGGGTACCGCCGGAGGCAGCATGGAAACCAATAGGGCTAAAATCGTCGCCATGAGAATTGCTTTTCGCCATAAGAACTTCACTTGCATCACCCCTTGATTTCATAAACGAACGCTCCGGTAACGGTCCGTTTATCCTCTTGGTCCAAGCCCAAAGTAAACATGAACATCTCTTTACCTCGAGTCCCGGAATACATATAATAGCCGCTTTCCTTCATTTCGAGGGTTTGCGCATATCCGGCGCTTCTGACGTACTCCTGGTAAAGCTTCACCACTTCGTCGAACGGCTTCTCCGTTTCTATTGAAACCGTAGTGTTGCCTGCATCATTTTGAGAGGAAGCCGTTACCTTCATTCCCTCCGGCTTGGGAATTTCGTCCGGAAAGCTTTCCGGCCATTCGGATTCGGAGGACAGCACCGTCTTGCCGGCATCCGTCGTGATCGTCACGCTTCCCTTCTCTCCGCCTTCCACCGCAATCTCTGCGCCATCCTTATCGCCGGAATCCCCGGTCCCGGAGCAACCTGCGGCAACCGCCGCAATGACAATGACGAATGCCATAATAGCTAATCGAAGTTTGACTCTCATATCACTAATCCAACCCCTCTACTAAATTGCATGGAATCTCTCCATGTTAATTTCACCTATGTCCCGCCAACAATAGTGTTATTCCCGATCCGACCGGGAATTTGACCGGGAAATTGTTCGAATATCAAAACGCGGTGATTTAGGTCGAGTTGTTCATCCGTCAAAGCTACGGGACTTCATCGGGTTACAAAGAGGGCACCGTGGATGAGTGGCCGTGAAGTCCATCCGTACCTCGCTTGTGTATGTGTGAAAATCCATCGCGATCACTTTTCCGGCCGATTGCAGCGGAGCGAAGCCGGTCAGCATTCGCGCGATCTCGCTTGCGACAGCGCCGATGAGCAGCATGTAATGAGCCGCAATGGCCGTACTGGGCATTCTAAAGCCGGATGCCAGGTATTCCGTAAGGAACGAAGCGCGGGAGGCATCGGCTTCATTTTGGATCAAATGATTGCACTCGATACAACCGGTTTGACCCGGGATGACGGAATAAAATTGTCCTTCGACCAGGTTAACACCGCCCCCGATCCAAGGCACCCGAAGCTCTAGGCATGCCTGATTCACCCATCTTTCCAGTTGTACAAACGGCTGATCCGCTGCCAGCACAACCAGGCTGCTGCCGGCAATGACGTGCTTGGCCGTTTCTGCCGACGTCATTTCCAAATCCACCGCTTCTATCTTCATCGCGGAGTGAAACCGCCGGATATTGTCCGCCGCGGCGTCGATTTTCCGTCTCCCGATATCCTGTTCGTCGTAGAGGATCTGCCGATTCAAGTTGCTACGCTCCACGCGGTCGAAATCGACGATCCGAACGCTCTCCACCCCTAGGCATGCCAGGTTAAATAAGATACCGGAGCCCAGCGTTCCGACTCCAATAATGGTGATATGAGCTTGCTTCAGTTGCTCTTGCAGATGAATCGAGCTCTTTGTCATCGTGGAATAAAGCGAGAAATAATTCAGATTCGCCTTATACCGATCCCTCTCCTCCAGGGATAAGCGGGTGAGCCCCTCCGCTCTTGCATCCTCCAAAAACCCCAGTTCGTCCAATTCACTCACCATCTGGATAAGATCGTCCATTGTAAGCTCGGAATGGTCCCGCTTCATTTCGTCCCAAATCTGATCTGTATCTCTTGTCCCATCCATGAGGCGAATGAGCTTTGCAATGGAGCCATCCTCATCTTCGATTTCAACCGCCCGTTTCGGGATCAACTCGCCGATCCGCAAACGATTCCCGTCTTCGATGCGTCTCACGAACAGTATTTTCTTAAATATAGGTTTTGCCGCATTTCCCATCGTTACAGGCCCCCTTAACGATAAAAAGACGGGATAGCCGCACTACCCCGCCCCCGTTCCCATCAGTTAAAGCTCAGACCGGTTGTTTTAATGCCTGCGACCGGTTTTACTTTAATTTTCTTCATGGGTTCTCACCTCCTTTCCGACACGCATTCTCCTGAGCTTGGCGAGCCAAGAGTAGCCCAACACGCCAAAAGGCACGAGGCACATGACGAGCAGCAGCAGCGCATCCGCCCAAGGCCACGACCCGACGGGGAACTCGCGCAGACGATCGGCAGCGGCCATGCAAAAGGAATAAGCCAGGGGAACGTAATACCGAATAAACCAGAGGAACGACAGCGCCATTCCAATCAAGAAAAATCCCGCATATCCGTATATCAACCTTTTCTCGCGTTCAGGCACATTCCCCCAATCTTCCTGATCCATGGTGCGTGGCTTGCGTATGAGCCGTCTAAGGAAGACGTGCGTATGTTCAAGCAAATGCTCGACCCGCCAGCAGGTCGTGATCACGTAATAAAGATCGGTTTTCATAAAAAAAAGAAATTGAAACAGCAAAAGCTGCAGCAAATGAAAATGCACCATTCGGATGATCCCCATGGACTGCGGATCGAGAGCGAACCATCCCCCGTGATGAAAGACCTGTATCCAAACGCCGGCCGAGAAGAGTACCGCATCCACCAGCATGCCTGCCAGATAAGCCCGGTATCGGTGCTCCCTGGGAGTCAATATAATCCCGGTCATGTCGGTCTCGGCAACCGGAAATACAAAGCGGTGCCCCAATCCGATGCGGCAAATCACGCCTAAAGATCGTGCAGCCGTGACATGCGCCAGTTCGTGTACGAAGAGGAGAATCCACGCGATCGCTAAAGCAAGGGTGATATTCAGCGACAGAGAATGTAAGACGAAGAAGTCGGGAACGGTCGGAAGGTAGCTAGGATGAAATGCAATCCATCCGATGGTGAGGAGAAGCAGCGAGGCAGCGCAGACGTATACTTTCGGATGAAACCATATCGATCCTAGTCGGGAAGGAATCCAGTCGAAATGCCCCTTCCGCTCTGCGGGTGGAGATACAATCACTCCGTCAATTCGATGAATGAACTCATAATCGTAGAGCAGTTCTTCGATAAAACCCATCACATCCACCGGTTCGGGATCTTCCGCCAAAAGCTCGCGCTCGATGTCCGCAGCGGTTTTCTTTTGCCGAAGCCGTTCGATGATTCGGGCTCCGATATCGGGTATGATCACATACCGATTGATGTCCGTCCGGCCAACGAGCGCTTCGGCATCGTTCTCCCTTCTGATTGCCAGATCGTGGAATGTGACCATGCTGTCCCGGGTTAATTTATTGCTGTCCAGCGAGTTCCCTCCCCAGATCTTTGAAAATCGGTTCACTCCACCTGCGATAAATAAGGAGGTCAGTCTCTTACCTGGAGACTGACCTCGGACATGCGTTATGGCAAGATGATTAGCTGGTCGTACTGTACACGATGATACGGCGAGCTTCTTCCGTTCGGCCGTCGTTCGAATGGGCGGCATTCCACCACAGGCCCATCGCCATCATCGCCGCGAGCGCAATCCATGCCAACCTCTTGCGGCCCTTCAATCTTTCCTTCATCCTCGAGTCCTCCTTCCGATTCGATTTCCCCTCAAGCAAACCCCGACTCGCCCTTCAACCGGGCGCTCCGGAAAGCAAGCTCCCGATCAGATGTTCAAAATCTTGCGGTTCTACCGCATGGTTATAGATGCCGAGAAAAGCCCGGGTCGCTTCGGAATGGGCGGCGATCAGCCGATTAACCGCCCGCTGCTCCGGCGTAAACGGGACGTTCTTCGTAAACTGGCACGCCATATGGAAGCGGGAAATCATCGTCTCTTCCATCAAGCTCTGGTACGTTCGGGCCATCTCCTCCCAACTGGCTCCCCAGTTGCCATACCGGGTCAATACGCCGGTCAGGATCCTCGCGCTGTACAGCGCGTCCTGCATCCCTTGCCCGACGGCGGGGTCTTTGAACGAGAAGGCATCGCCGACGAGCGCCCACCCCTCTCCCATCCCTTGATACCAATCATTGTCATAGCCGAGCAGCCCTTTCACCGAGCCGACAAGAGAAGATTTCCGTAGCCGTTCCGGCAAAGGGGAGTCCGTGAAACCGCTGTCGACCAGGTCCCGCATCGCCGTCTCCGGAGAGCTGGCGAATCGCTGGCCCCATTCCGGATCATTCAGCGGGTACATGACGCCTATGACGTGCAGATTGTCGCTGGTCGGAAACACGATTCCGATTTTGTCTCCTATTTTATACAGCTCCGCATGTATGTCTCCCTCTTGCTCATAGCCTTCGAAATAGCCGACATAGGAAGCGAAGTCGGTCGGCACGGATAGGATGCGCTCGCTGCCTACCAGCCCCCGCAGCGTCGAGCGTCGGCCGTCGGCGCCGACTACGAGCCGGGCCGAGAAACGCTCCTCTTCCCCGTTGCGGCGAACGCCCGTAATTCCGGTTACCGCGTTGCCTTTCCGGATCACGTCCGTGACGCGGAAGCCTTCGATCGCGGTTACGCCGGCTCGCGACGCCGCATGCTCGAACAGGATATGATCCAGATGCGTCCGCCTGACGCACAAGCACTCGGTCTCCTCGGCCACTTCGGGAAATTCCCCATCGATGACGGCATCTTCGAACTGGACAACGGCCCGTTTGTACAGAGGCGCGCCGGTTTGCAGCAACCGGTCAAGGACGCCCATTTTCCGCAGCATCGCGACGGAGTTGCCGAAGAAATTGTGGGTCGACAGAATATCGCTCGGGAACGAACTCTTGTCCACGAGCAGCACCTCAAATCCGGCTTTAGACAATTCATAGGCTAGTGCTGATCCGGCAACCCGGGCGCCTACTACGATGACATCGTAATGATGGTTCATGCGATCATCCCTTCTCCGTGGGGTTTCCTTCCAATCACCATCGTAAAATCCACCTTATCCCGCGCACAAGGGCCGGTTTCCCGGATCGATCGGGAAATATCTAGGAAGTTTTTCTTCGCAGCAGCATCAGGAGTCGAAAAGGGTGTAGCTGACGGTCAATTGGCCCGGTGTCGTATTGCGTGCGAACGTAACCATCTGATTGCCGATTTTGATCGCGGCATTCGCGCCGCTCGTCTTTACCTGATCGATCATCGAGCGAAACGAGGGCTCGTCGATCGCGACGCCGGCGAATTGAAGCAAGGCGCGCGCCGACGAAAGAACGGCCGTGTTGCCGTCGTCCAAAATCTGCATGGTGCCGCCGTATTCCCCGGATGGGTCGAGAACGGCCCCGCTCCCGTTCCGGTCCGGATGATTCACGGCGATGCCCTGCGTCGTCGCTTCGCTTGCGAGCCCTAGCGCCCGCAGCGAGTCCTGCAGGTTCGCCGTACGCTGCGGTAAATTGTCCGCCGCGCGTACCGGATCTTCGGGGCGGCTGCCGTTCCCGTTGCCAGGTCCGCTGATGGGTCCGCTGTTGCCTCCCCCGACATCGCTCCCCGCAGTTTCCTCTTTGGAGGGATCCGTTTCGGCTTCCAACTGCTCGCGATACAGGTATACACGATAGATCAACGAAACTGCCTCTGCCCGGTTCAGAAAAGCATCGGCCTTATATCCTTCGACTGTCGACGCCGTTTTGCCGTTGGAAAGCTTGGTGGACAGCATGAATTTCACCGCGCTGACCGTATCCAGCTGCCGTCCGAGGGATGCCGCGATCAGTCTGGCGACGAGCCCCCGCGTGATCGCTTTCCCATAGTTGGCCAGCGACAGCGGCAATCGGAATTCGGCGGCTTTCTCGTAGTACGGGGTATACCAAGCCTCCCCCTTCCGAAGCGGGCGAATCGATTCAGATTCCGTTGCGCGGAGCAGCATGACCAGAAATTCCGCTTCCGTCGTCACGGCAAGCGGCCGGAACGTGCCGTTCAGGTAACCGGAAACGATACCGCCGTCTGCGGCCCACGTCAGCGCGGTTTCGTACCAAGCGGCCGGCTTTACATCGGCGAACTGCGATGCGGCGGCGGCTTTCGGTACGATGGCCGCCGCCAGCAAAGATAAAACCGCAATCGCCGTTAAGACCGGTCCGATGAATAGACGTTTCATAGAATAGCTCCTTTTCTCCGTTGACCCGTTCCGATTACGGCTTGGCCACAATCAATGTTGCGGACCTGAATGGAAGCTCGACCGACCAGCCTTCCTCCAGTACAATCGTTCCGGCTTGTCCGAGCCTGTTCGCCGCATCGAACCGGTACACGTCGCCATGCTTGATGTTCAGGCCGGCGACGGAAACCGACGCCGTCTTGGGAGCCGTATCCTTGTTGAACAACAGAATGTACAGCGTGCCGTCCTCGCCTCTTACGGCGTAAGAGCCGACCATGTCTACGTTCGAGCTGACCGCCCTAACGCTGTCTCCGCGAATTTGACCGCCTTTGCCGTCGTAATCCAAATACATCTTGAACGCGTCTTCGATCGGCGTTCCCGCAAGCGGCTGTCCCCACCGGGTCGCAAGGTCGACTCCTTCGCGGCCGAAAATCGCCAGCGCCTCGGCTTGCGCCAACCCACTGCTGATGCCTCTGCCGTTGCCGAAGTTGTATTCGGTAATCGCGAGCTTCGTACCCGGAGCCGTGCGTTCGAGCATCTCCTTCATACGCGGAATCAGCCGGACCGGCTCCGAGATCCAAGATGACGGGTCGCGGAATGTCGGGTCATAAAGCGCCTTGAGCGATTTCAACCGGCGGGCGGACACTGCCTTGGATTCATCCTCGGAAATGGCGACCCCCGATTCCGTCGCATAATAGTGAATGTCGAGATAGTCGATCAGACGAACGCCGTGCTCCTGCTCGTACGACCTAACCTGCTCCATGTACCATTCCAGGAACGGTTTATCGCCATGAGCCGCGCTGTCCGGGCCTGGGGAGCATCCGTCCGCAGCGGAGTTGAAGTAAGCGCACCAGCCCCAGACGACGGGACCGAATATTTTTCCGTTCGGATCGGCTTCCTTGATCGCGGCGCCGTAAGCTTTCGTATAGTCCCAAACTTCGTCGTACGTCGTCATGTTCGGATGAACGTCCCGATGGGTGTAAGGCCACAGCATCGGCTCGTTGTCCAGCGCGTAATAATTCACTTTATTCCCGACGCGGCCTTGGATGTGCTTTATCCACCGGGCGATGAAATCCGGACCGATCGCCTTCGACGTATCCTGCGGATCGTTGTTCGTAATAAGGGTCCCGTCGGGGCGGATGCCGTTGCCCGCATCCGGGTTGCACCACCAGCCGCCGTACGAGCATTCGGTTTGCTGCTGCGGGCCGTATTTCTTCACGGAAAAACCGGTCGTCACTTCGCGGCTTTTCGGCGTCCAGCCGATTGTCGGCACCTGGAGCAGCACTTTTCCGCCGTCTCCGAGCGTTTCGTCGATGAACTGATCGCTTCGCGAGCCGTCTGGAAGCTGCTCTCCTGCCGCATTTTCCTTCGACAAATTCATGTAGAACCAGTCCGAGGCATGGTTTTGCACGTTCAGCTCCCAATTGTACCGCGTCACCGAATTTCCGCCCCAGCGCACGACTGGATATTTATCCAACTGGGACACGTTGTCCGGAGGAATCTCTTCGAAATTGACGCCGTAAATGTCGGGATTAATCGGCCTGCGGTCTACGTCGGCATTGATCGCGACGGTCACGCCCGTTACCGGAGGCTTCGGATTCTGCACCCGATCCTTGTAACGAAGCACCTTCACGTCGTCGATGTAGACGGGCGACTGCTCCTTCTCATCCCATGCTTGGAACACCAACGCGTTGAAGTAGCCTTCCGTAATGCCCAGATCCTTCAATCGCACGGTCACCTTCTGCCAGGCGCCTGATTGGATGCCCTCGGGAAGGATTTCGCTCAGCACGACCGAACCCAGGATCGCGTTCATATCCTGCACGACGAAGCGGATGTCCTGCTTGCCCGCGCTGCCGCCGTGAATCCAAAACTCGAATCCGTAATATTGCTCGACCTCGAGGCTTTCCTCGCGGTTAAAATAGACGCCTTGCCACCAGCGGGGAGTAAATTGAATCGATTTCTCGCCGGAATGAACGGTTCCGCTTTCCTGCAAATTCCGCTTTGCCCAGCTCCAATCGTCATAGCCCTCGTGCAGGACATCGTCGAATATAGTTTCAGGCTCCACTTCGACCGCCTTGACTTCGAGCTCCGCCGTGAAGCCTTTGTATTGGGCGGTCACCTTGCTTTCTCCGGTCGCCAGCGCGCTGATGGCTCCGTTGTCCGCCTGGACGATGTTCGGCGCGCTCGAGTTCCAGTAAACGGATGTAGTCACCGACTCCGTAAAGCCGTTATCGTAATAGGCGGTTAATACCGGCGTTTCCAAGTTGCCGGCATACATCAGCATTGCAGGCTCGGGGAAAGAGATTTTGGCCAGCTTCGGCTGCTCGTAGACTTTTCCGGTGAACACCATGTCATCGATGTACACCAACCCCGGCGCCGAGTTCTCCCGCCCGGTTATGACGATGCCATCCAAGATGCCATCCGGAATGCCGAGCTCTGAAATCGGAATCGACACCTTTTTCCAGTCAGCCACGATCGATTTGCCGTCCACATAGGAATTCAAATCGATGGTCTTCTTGTCCACGCCGCCAGCCTTGAACGTCAGATCGAGCTGCTGGCCGCCGCTTCCCCCTCCCCGGATCATAAACTCAAGGTTGAGGTATTCGGTCGCGTTGAGCACCCGGTCTTTATAGAAATACAAGAATTTCCCGTTGCCGGGTTCCAGGCCGATCGCTTTTTGTCCCGAATAGACGGTCGACGTTACGCTCAGGTCAACGTCATTGGAGGAAACATTTTTGAAGTCCGATTGCATGGCGTCGTCATAAACGACGATTTGTTCCACCACCGGTTTCGGAGGAATGTTCGGAACCGGTTTGCTCTCGTTGACGAGACGGATGTCGTCCACGTATACGTCGCCTTGATTCGCATGCTTGCTATCCTGCAGCAGAATCCCGTCGAACAGACCGTTCGGCATCTTCAGCGGCAGCAGGCTGATGCGCACCTGACGCCATTCCCCCGCCGGAATGCTCCCGTCTTCCAAATAATCGTTCAGGTTGACCTTCGCTACCGTCTGGCCGCCCAGCTGAAACAACACGTTAAGCAGCTGGCCGCCTTCGGAGCCGCCGTGAATCCAGAACTCCAGCGTATTGTGATTTTTCGTCAGGAAATACTCGCTGCTGTATAAATAGAGCGCGCCGTCCATGCTCGGATTCAGCCGAATGGAGTGGCTGCCCGCGTGCACGGTTCCGCTTTCCTTTAACGAGCGCTCGGCCCAGCTGTGGTCCGTGAACCCTTCTCCAAGATTGTCGTCGAAGATGACGTGTTCTCCCGTCACTTCAGCCCGGGCATACGTCATAAATAAAGATGAAACGACGCTGCAGCATAGAACGAGAACGAGCAGCAGTCTCGATAAAGCCAGTTTGCGAATCGTCATGGTCGAACCTCCGTCTCCTTAACCGCGAGTTGCGCTTTGTCCAATTTTCTGCTGTCCGTAGGGTTCAAATCTCCTCGCCGACGAGCAATGCCTTCATGTAAGGGCTGAGGAACAATCCGTCCGGATCCATTTTCTTGCGAGCTTCGCCGAATTCATGCCACATCGGATACCGTTTGCTTAATTCCCCGCTTTTCAAGTTGTGCATCTTGCCCCAGTGCGGTCTGCCGTCGTATTTCAAGAAAATTTCTTCCATCGCCTGAAAGTACCGTTCGTAGGGCATGCCGCGATACGTATGTACGGCGATAAATGCGGAATCCCGTTCGTAAGCGGGGCTGAGCCAGATGGAATCCCTCGCAACATAACGGCATTCGATCGGAAAATGGATATCGAACTTCTCCTTCATCTTGGCTTCCCCGATTTCCCGAATCACATCGGCCATCGCTTCAGCCGGCACGCTGTACTCCATTTCATTAAATTTCACCAGTCTATCTCCCGTAAGCAAGCGATGGCTGTAGTTCACTTTACGCATCACCGGAATGCTTGAAGCGGTCAGTTTGCTCATCGCTCCGCTTACGGAAGGGAACATCCGGCACAATTCCGACAACAACCCAAAGAACGTATTTTCGAACAACCGGTCGTTAATAAAATCACGGATTTTGTGCTCCTCCGCGGGCTGATCCGTCACATTCCACAATTTGACCTGGCACATTCGGGTATAAGGAAACCAGAAAAACCCGAAATGCCGATTGTTTTGCCGGAGCGCCTCCAAATTCTGCAGAATTTCAT
Source organism: Cohnella suwonensis (assembly GCF_042655365.1). NCBI lineage: Bacteria > Bacillati > Bacillota > Bacilli > Caryophanales > Paenibacillaceae > Cohnella > Cohnella suwonensis. The sequence goes on from NZ_JBHSMH010000082.1 coordinate 97,080, forward strand.
CCAGCGTCATTTTTTTGCTCTCGAACGCCATGACATAGGAAGGCTGCAGCCGCAGCTTCACCTGAACGATAATCCCCATAACGCCCAGCGAGATCTGTAAAGCCTTAAATAGATCGGGATGCGACGTTTCCGAGCATTCCAGTACCTTGCCCCGGCCGTTCACGATAGTCAGGCCAATCACTTGGGTTGCCAGATTCCCGAGTTGCGTTCCCGTCCCATGCGTTCCGGTGCTGATCGCGCCCGCGATCGACTGGACATCGATATCGCCGAGATTTTCCTGCGCTAACCCCTCGTTATGCAGCAGATGACCCAGCGCCTTGAGCTTCGTACCCGCCCACACCACTGCGGTACGTTCCTCGCGATCAATTCGAACGATGCCTTGCATCCGATCGAGCGATACCAATACCTGATCGGATGCGGCCAAGGGGGTACAGGAATGACCGGAGCCCACGATACGCACATACCGCTTTTCTTCCGCGGCTTTGCGAACGATGGCAACCGCTTGATCAACGTTTTCCGGATATTCCACGCGCTGCGGCGACGCGTTCACTACCCCGGACCAATTCTTCCATGTCACTCGTATGCCCATAGCAAACACTTCCCTTCGTCCAAACTCCCCGTTCCTCCGGCATTCACGAAATGAAGCATATTGACATCTTTTATATGGTAAAATAATGCATTTCCCGGCAACAAGGGCCTTGTTCCCGAGTCGGCCGGGATTTTGATCGGGAATTTTGTTGGCAAAAATCGAACCTGCTCGCTTCATCCTTCAACGGGCAGTTCCGTTCGATGATAACGGGCACAAAATCTCCAGGCAAACGGGATAATCGGCATGATATACTTCTACTAGCTTCTACTAGATACTCGCTGCAAGAAAGGATCGCCATAATGGGGAATGTTCGAAATCGAATGCGGCTCGCGGGACGTGTCGGACTTCATGGGATATGGTGGATTGCGGCAGCCGTGTCCCTTGTTCTTTCGTTGTTCAGCCGCGGGCTGGGAATCGGCGCTTACGATAACCCGTGCTATGGAGCCGCCTGTACCAACTTCTTTATGATGAACCCGAATCAGATGACGGATCTGGCGTCCATCGGCATAAGCCCCGACTTGTACGGCAGCTTTACCGTCATCCTGCTCGCCATGCAGAACATATCGGCGTGGGCGGTCGGCATTCTGCTATATCGATACGGTTGGAAGGATCCCTACTGCGTTATCGCCTCCCTGCTGCTGATCGTTAACGGCACGTTCTTCAGCGCGGATGAAGCGTTATTTGCGTCCTCGGACCGGTTTGGTGTTCTATCGGACTTGGCCATCGCCGTCAACATCGTCGGAGCTGCCTCTATTTTTTTCCTGTTCCTGCTTCCTGCCGGCCGATTCGTTCCGCGTTGGACCGCCATCCCCGCAGTCATGTGGCTATTCGAGCTCGCGATCGGGATAGTTCCGCTTCCTCCGATCTTTCAATACGTAAACGTGATGTACCTTCCCCCCGCCCTGCGAAGGGTCTACTATATAGCTACGCTCGTGTTGGTCATGTACGTGCAATGGCATCGTTACCGGACCGGCGCAACGCCGGATCAGAAGCGCCAAATCCGTTGGTTCTGGGGAGCGATGGGCTGCTACATCGTTTCAATGGCGCTTGGTTTGCTGGTAGCGCCGCACGATAGGAACGGTATCGTGAAATTGTTGTTCGACCTGGTGCTCCTATACTCCGGCATGCTGTTTCTTCCGTTTTCGATCGGAATCATCGTACTTGAGAGCCGGGTTCGGCACATGTCCTCGGCCTTCAACCGCACGCTGGTCTATTTCGTGCTCAGCGTCATGAGCATCATGGTCTATGCGCTGCTGGTTGGCGTGTTCGGCTTCTTCCTGCAAGGTAAAGTGCCGACGATGATCGCATTGGTTGCTACCGGATGGGTCGCCGTCATGTTTCAACCGCTGCGGGAGAAGGTTCAGAGGGCGGTTAATCATCTCGTCTTCGGGGAACGCGACGAGCCTTACCGGATGCTGTCCGACTTGTCGAAGCGGCTTGAGGTTTCGCTCACGCACCGCGACCTGCTTCCGACCATTGTAGAGACGGCGGCTCGTGCGCTGCGCGCGCCCTACGCCGCCATCGAAATTCATCACGAAGAAGATGGCGTGCGCACTCTGGCATCCTTCGGCACGCCGGTAGAACAGGTAAGCACGATCGAACTGGACGTCAAAGGCGAGCCGGTAGGCCAATTGATTCTGGGAATCGAGCGGGTGAACGAGGCGCTGCCGCCCGGCAAACGCCATATGCTGAACGACTTGGTTCGTCAAATCAGCATTGCCGTCCAAACCATCCGGCTAACGGAAGAACTGCGCTTGTCGCGGGAGAGGGTCATCACGACGCGCGAGGAAGAGCGCAGGAGGCTGAGGCGCGACCTGCACGACGGGCTCGGCTCCGGCTTGGCGAGCATCATGCTTCGACTGGACGAAGCGAAGCTGCACGATGGCGGCCTGCCGGAACCTTCGCGGAAAGCGCTGGAGACGGCCCAGTCTCTTACGCGCGAGGCCATTGCCGATATTAGGCGTCTCGTATACTCCCTGAGACCTCCCGCGCTCGACGAATTCGGGCTGTCATTCGCGCTGAAGGAGCTCGCTTTGCAATTCGAGGATCCATCTTTGCATGTCGTGTTGGACGGATTGGATCGGAGGCTCACGCTTTCCGCGGCCACGGAGGTCGCGGTGTATCGGATCGTTCAGGAGGCGTTGACCAACGTCGTCAAGCATGCCGGCGCCAGCCGGTGCGAAATCCGGCTCCAGCTCCAAGACGACGCTCTGTACTTGGAGATTTCGGATAACGGCAGGGGATTGCCGGATGCACTCTTGCCAGGCATCGGCATCCGCTCGATCCGTGAACGGGCGGAGGAATTAGGCGGGACATGCTTGCTGCAATCGAGCCCTAGGCACGGAACCCGCATTTCGGTGAATCTGCCGATGGAAGATCGAAAACGGAATCGAGGCGGAGCATGACTTCAATCGTTAAGGATAAGCGGTTGCTGGATTGGAAGCGCTACTTGGTGACTAGGTCACAGAAGCGGTGCCGCTCTTTCTGATAAAGTGGAAAAGTAAATCATTTTCCCTAATCAGGAGGTATCCACCGATGACTCACCAGCTTCAGCAGGGCATGATTGCCCCAGCATTCCGTACCGTCGACTTCTACGGCAATGCCGTATCGCTTGAAAGTTATCGCGGCCGCAAAGTGCTGCTCGCCTTCTTGCGCTTCTCCGCCTGCGCTCTTTGCAATTTGCGAGTGCATCATTTTATCGGCCGATATCCGGATTGGCAGCGCCAAGGCATGGTCGTCATCGCCGTCTTCGAATCTCCGGAGGCGAATTTGCGGACATTCGTTGGCACTCAAAACGCTACGTTCCCGCTCGTCGCCGACCCGAAGGCGCACTTGTACGATTTATACGGTGTCGAGACGTCCGAAGAGAAAGTACGTTTGACAATGACCGATGCGAACACGAAATCGTTCGTCGCGGAGGCTGCTGCTGCCGGCTTTGCCCTTACTCCGGAGGAAGGTTCGAACTTTAACCGGATACCTGCCGAATTTTTGATTGATGAGCGCGGTATCGTGCGGCTCGCGCATTACAGCCGCATCGTTACCGACCATCTCCCGCTTGCGACGATCGACAGCTTCGCTGCAGGCGAATAACGACGCATGGCAATTTATTGAGCACTGGTTGCTGAAGTAATAAGCTTCAAGCCAAGCAAACCCATCACTCCCGACGCAACCCGATCAATCCACAGTTTAGATTTTGTATAAGCTTTGCGCGGGGCAGTCGAGGAAAGGGCTATTGCTACAATGATGTACCAACCAGCTTCTATCATAAAGACAAAAGGAAGAATCAACATATTAGAAGTAAATGAAATTTGATGGGGAAGCATTGCTGCGAATATGCTGCCATATACGATTGCCGTTTTGGGATTGCTCAACTGAGCGGCGAGTCCCAATAGAAATGAGCTTCTCCATGATCTTCCACTTCTTACCATTACTTCTTGAACGTACAACGGTTGTGATGAACCTTTCCAAATTTTATAGGCCAAGAAGAGAAGATAAAATCCGCCAAATATTTTCAAAATGGCGTATACCCAAGGAATCGCAACGAATACCGCATGAAGACCCGCTAATCCCAATAATGCAAATATAACTCCCCCGACCCCCATGCCTAGCGCTGCTGAAATACCATCCGATCTTGAAATCGATACAGACCTCTGTGCAATAAAACAAAACTAGGTCCCGGACTAACCGCGCCAATCATTAGAGCAAATAGAATACCTGTGAACGAAAAGAAAAAATCCATCTTGCACCTCCTATTATCCGATCAAGAGAGTCTGTCTGCCCTCGCTAACATCGTGAGCAGTAACAAGAAAGCCAGCCTTATACGGCTGGCTTTCTTGTTACAGTCGGTTCAAGTAGCGAGCTTACTTTCAAATCGGCTCTCAGCTTACCCGAGTATTGACCGCTTCGCCGTTCAAATTCCGACTTAGCTCCACGGTGTCTTCCCTCTTCTCGAAAGCCAGAATCCCCCCGTACCATGCAAAAATGAGATAAGGAAACAGAGATAAGACGTATTTCGTTTCCGGACCATACGGTACGAAGATAAACACAATCGATACAAGGGTCGCGATGGCCGGCCATTTGGACAAAACCTTTGCCCGCAGCATCGATATGCCCATGAGTAGCGTGCCAAAGAAGATACATGGGAAGAGGGCGGCCATCATCATGAACCCCGGCCCGACTGAACCGATTTTCATGACCATATCCGACGCGGCCTGAAGCTGATCTTCGGTCTGAATATTATCGAAGAAGACCGGGTATCCGAAGATTTGTATCGGAGCGTGCGTCGCATCCAGCATGAAGAACATAAACAGAAACCCGAAGCTCAGCCATCCCCACCACTTCAGCCCCTCCGCCTGTCTCAAATAAAGTCCGACGAAGCCCATCAGGAACATGGCGAAAGAGAGAAGCAGCCCGATATGGGTCCAAACCGCCACATCGACGAAATACTCCATCTGGTCCAATCCCGACGGTACATCCTCCAGATGGATGTATTGGATGATGATCGTCAGGAGTCCGGAAAGCATTAACATCCAGCCGCAGAAACGAAAAAAACGGTTAGGCACTCTAATCATAATTGGATCGACACTCCTTCAATTACTTAATGGATTGCACATCCCCTATGGTAAAACCCGTTTTGTCCCGCCAACAAGGTCTCCATTCCCGAGTGGGCCGGGAATTTCGAAGGGAACAAACTTCCCGGGCAGACGGGATAACCGTCATGCTATACTTCAAATAGATATCCGCTGCTAGAAAGGATCGCCTCAATGGGGAATATTCGAAATCGAATGCTTCTCGCGGGACGTGCCGGGCTTCATGGGATATGGTTGATTGCGGCAGTCGCGTCCCTCGTCGTCTCGCTGTTCAGCCATGGTCTCGGAATCGGCGTCTACGAAAACCCGTGCGACGTTGCCGCCTGTTACAGCATCTTTATGATGAACCCGGATCAACTGACGGATCTGGCTTCCTTTGGCGTCAGTTCCGACCTGTACGGCAGCTTGACCGTCATCCTGCTCGCCATGCAGAACATTTCGGCGTGGGTAGTCGGATTTTTGCTGTATCGATACGGTTGGAAGGACCCCTTTTGCGTTGCCGCCTCCCTGCTGCTTATCGTTACCGGCACGATTTTCAGCGCGGATGACTCGTTGTTTGCTTCATCGGACCGGTTTGGGTTTCTTTCGGACTGGTTCATCGCTCTCAACATCGTCGGAGCAACCTATATTTTTTTCCTGTTCCTGCTGCCGGCCGGGCGCTTCTTTCCGCGTTGGACCGCCATCCCTGCAGCCGTCTGGATATTCGAGATCGCGATCGGGATTGTTCCGCTTCCTTCGATCTTTCAGTACGTGAACATGCTCTATTGGCCCATCGCCCCGAAAATGGTATATATCACGGCCATGCACGCGTTAGTCATCTATGCGCAATGGCATCGTTACCGGACCGGCGCAACGCCCGAACAGAAGCGGCAAATCCGTTGGTTCTGGGGCGCGATGGGCTGCTACATCTTGGCCGGGACGCTGAGTTCGCTGGAAACGCCCGATACGAACGGGATTTTGAAATTGTTCGATCTAGTAATTCTCTACTCCGGCCTACTGTTTCTGCCGTTCTCGATCGGAATCATCGTGCTGGAGAGCCGGGTTCGGCACATGTCCTCGGCCTTTAACCGTACGCTGGTCTATTTCGTGCTCAGCGTCATGAGCATCGCGGTCTATGCTCTGCTGGTTGGCGTATTCGGCTTCCTGCTTCAAGGAAAAGTGCCGACGATGATCGCGTTGGTCGCTACCGGATGGGTCGCCGTCATGTTCCAACCGCTGCGGGAAAAGGTTCAGAGGGCGGTCAATCATCTCGTCTTCGGGGAACGCGACGAGCCTTACCGGATGCTGTCCGACTTGTCGCGGCGGCTCGAGGTTTCGCTCACGCACCACGACCTTCTTCCGACTATCGTGGAGACGGCGGCGAGTGCTTTGCGCGCGCCCTACGCCGCCATCGAAATTCATCGCGAAGGAGATGGCGTGCGCACTCTGGCATCCTTCGGAACGCCGGTAGAGCAGGTAAGCACGATCGATCTGGACGTCAAAGGCGAGCCGGTAGGCCGATTGATTCTCGGAATCGAGCGGGTGAACGAGGCGCTTCCGCCCGGCAAACGCCATATGCTGAACGACCTGGTTCGTCAAATCAGCATTGCTGTCCAAACCATCCGGCTGACGGAGGAACTGCGCTTGTCGCGGGAGAGGGTCATCATGACGCGCGAGGAAGAGCGCAGGAGGTTGAGGCGCGACCTGCACGACGGGCTTGGCTCCGGCTTGGCGAGCATCATGCTTCGGCTCGACGAAGCGAAGCTGCACGACGGCGGTCTGCCGGAACCTTCGCGGAAAGCGCTGGAGACTGCCCAGTCTCTTACGCGCGAGGCCATAGCCGATATTAGGCGCCTAGTATACTCCCTTAGACCTCCCGCGCTCGACGAATTCGGGCTGTCGTTCGCGCTGAAGGAGCTCGCTTTGCAATTCGAGGATCCGTCTTTGCGTGTCCTATTGGACGGATTGGATCGGAGGCTCACGCTGTCCGCGGCCGCGGAGGTCGCGGTGTATCGGATCGTTCAGGAGGCGTTGACCAACGTCGTCAAGCATGCCGGCGCCAACCGGTGCGAAATCCGGCTCCAGCTTCAAGACGATGCTCTGCGCCTGGAGATTTCGGATAACGGCAAGGGATTGTCGGAAGCGCCCTCGCCCGGCATCGGCATTCGATCGATCCGCGAACGGGCGGAGGAATTAGGCGGGACATGCTTGCTGCAATCGAGCCCGGGGCGCGGAACCCGCATTTCGGTAGAGCTGCCGATTGGAAGAGAGGAGATCGTTGTATGAAGGAGAACGACAAAGAGAAGCTGAGGATTTTGCTAGTGGATGACCACCCGATGTTCTGCGAAGGGCTGGTTGCGACTTTGCAATCGGAAGAGGAATTGGAAATTGTCGGCATTGCGGCCAATGGAGAGGAAGCCGTAAGGCTGGCCGAAAACCTGCAGCCCGACATCGTGCTGATGGACGTCAGCATGCCGGGCATGAACGGAATCGAGGCGACGCGGGAAATCAACCGGGTCAGCCCGCACATCGGTATCTTAATGCTTACCATGTTCGATGACGACTCCTCGGTCTTTTCCGCCATGCGGGCGGGAGCCAGCGGATACCTGCTCAAAGGGGCGCAAAAACCCGAAATCGTCCGCGCCGTCACCGCAGTCGGAGGCGGGGAAGCCATCTTCAGTCCGACGATCGCCCGTAAAATGATGTTTTACTTCGACACTATCGTCAACAAGACGCCCGATGACTCCCTGCTTCCTCAGTTGACCGACCGGGAACGCGAAATATTGGAATGGATTACGCAAGGATTAACGAACGCGGAAATATCCCGGAAGCTGAGCCTTACATTAAAAACGATCCGCAACCATGTATCCAACATTCTGAACAAGCTTCAGGCGGTTGACCGGACGCAAGCCATCCTCATCGCGAGGGAGGCCGGTATGGGGAAAAATCCCGGCAAGCCTTTTGCATAAGCAACCCAGCGGGGGAGCGGCAACATCCACCGGAAGGAAATACATGCCCTAGCCCCGTTTCCTTTAAAGGCGGATGTTCAAGATGCCGGCGCAGCTCAAGGTTACGGTTACATCCGTGATATCCGCCAGCTTTACACAAACCAACCTCCCCCTTGATTCTAAGGGAATCATTTTCCTTTACTCTGTAGAGGGAATCCGTCAGATTCCAAAAAATGGACAAGGGAGAGATGATTGATGTTAAAACGTTTGATCGGCGCAGCCGCGCTCGCGGTGGCGATCGGCGCAACGCTAGTCGCGGGTACGGGGGTTCATCCGACGCCTGCATTCGCGGCTTCGAACATGGTTCCGGACTACGAGGTTAAGCTGATGATGAATCCGAGCGCCGTTCTTGGTTCGGACTTCAAGCTGACGAGTACGGTACTGAACGCATTTTCGATGCCGACCACGGTTACGAAATTGAATGTCGCCTTCCTGGACACGAACGCCAAAGACATCTACGGCAACGGCTGGAGCCCTCGCATTCGCAAGATCGAGAACGAAAATGACTTCGAGCTTACTTACAAGAAGCGTTACCCGATTACGAACGGCGACATTAACGCCGCCCTGACTCAAGCAAACAGCGAAGGCTTCGACTCCTCGGATACGAATTACTCCGCGCAAGTGGAATGGGGCTATCAAAACAAAACGCTCAGCATTACCCGCAAGAAATCCGGCAGCAAATCCGGCTATAGCGGCATGGACCTTCCTTCGATCAGCGACGCCCGCAGCCTGATGATCAATAACGCTCCGGACAAATTCAACGATTGGCTATACAGCGATTGGGGGACGACCAAGCTGCAAAGCTCCCGCTACTTCGGACCCGTCCTCGCGAAGCGATCGACCGGCACTTGGAGCGGCATGACGCTGGACATCGAAGTATGGCCGATCAAGAACGCCGCTAGCACCGGCACCGAGTACATCGTCGAAGCCTCTTTCAAAACGACGAGCCAATCGACGGCCAGCACGAAGCAAGCCGAGCTCATCGGCTTCCTGCAAAGCAAGGGCTGGTTCCTGGCGCAAGATTCGCTCAAAACGCAGTTGATCATGGATCGCTATTAAGCGACACGAAAAAGCCTTGGTTCGGTATTCCGCCGGACTAAGGCTTTTTCATTTTGTCGGACGAGCGTTGGTGTATAATAAATGACACAATGTTCATTTTCCGGAGGGATAACATGGCCGCCAACGAAGACCTGCGCGTCCGCCGTACGCATAGATTGCTCAGGGAAGCCTTTATCGACCTGCTGCAGGAAACGGAGTTTTATAAAATCTCCGTCCACGCGTTGACGAAGCGGGCGGAGATCAGCCGGGTCACCTTTTACCTTCACTACCGGGACATGGAAGACTTTATCGAACAATATTTGAACGGCCTGATTCAGGAGATCGAAGACATTCTGTTGACCATGGAACATACGCCGTACGAACCCGAATACGAATTGGGTACGTTGGTCAAACTGCTGGAGTATATCGCGGACAACTCCCGAATCTACAAGACGTTGCTCGTCTCGAAGAGCATCCCTTACTTTACCGCCCGATTGATGGAATTCATGCAAAAGCTGATTTTGAGCCGAACGAAGGAACAACAGAGCTTTTATTTCAAAAACATCCCCGATTACGAAATGACGAAGCAGATCGCGGCGTGGTACAGCATTTCGGCCATGGTGGGCACGATTTCGCTGTGGCTGGGAGACGACATGCCCTATTCGCCGCGATTCCTGGCCCAACGGATCGTGAAGCTGAATCCGTTTCGCCCCGAGAAGCAGGATACCTAACTTCCGCGGTGTCTATTATCGTTCCGTTAATTTACACTTTTCGATAAGGCGATCATTATTTAACGAAGCTGGCGGAACTGTCATTTGCCTCGTTGTCCGAAAGCCTCTACGATGAAGGAGGAAGACGAGACGGTGAACAGGAGATGACTTCAATGATGAAAGCGGGAATTTATCAAGGACGGAACGACGTTCGCGTCGAAGAACTCCCCATTCCGACGATAGGCCCGAAAGACGTTCTGGTTCGCAATCAGCGCGGCGGCATCTGCGGAACGGACATTAATATCGTTAAAGCCGGTTCGGAGATGGGCATTCGGTTCGGACAACAATTCGGCCACGAGCTGTTCGGCGAAGTCGTCGAGGTCGGCGCCGAAGTCAAGGATATTACGGTCGGCATGCGAGTAGGCATTAACCCGATCACCGCTAAGCGCGCGGGTCGCCGATACTCGCTAGAGATCGGAGGCTTCTCCCAATACGTGGCGATCGAAGACGCCGCTTTGAACTATAATTTGTATCCGATGAACGATTCGGTTACGCCTGAAGCGGCGGTGTTAATGGAACCGATGAGCGTCGGATTCCACGGCGCGTTCAGCGTAAGCCCCCAAGCCGGCGAGAATATCGTGGTGCTCGGGGCGGGACCGATCGGCCTGTCCGCCGCGGCCGGCTTGATCGGCGAAGGCATACCGAACGTCGTCGTTATCGACATCGACGAGTGGCGACTGGCGAAAGCGCGCGAATTAGGCGCCTTAACGGTGAATACGACCGAAGTCAGCTTGAAGGACGGATTGATCCGGCATTTCGGCTCCACCAGCGTGTACGGTAAGGACGTCCCTAATGTCGACGCCTTCGTCGATGCCGCCGGCGCGCCGCCGTTGTTCGAGCAGGTCATGAAGATCTTGAAGCCTCATGCCAGAATCGCGATCATTGCCGTCTATAAGCATGAAGTGCCCATTAGTCTTGCTCAAGTGATGAGCATGGAAGCGAAGATCGTCGGGGCTAGCGGCTACACGCACGAGGATATCGTTAAAGTCGTCGATCACATCGAGAAAAAGAAAACGCCGATCGCCACGATGGTGACCCAAGTGTATAAGTTGGACGATCTTCAAGCCGCGTTCGATAAGGCCATCGCGGCGAAAGAAACGATTAAAGTCGTAGTGGATTTGACTTAAGGTGAGTCGATAAAAGTTCGCAAAGAAACCCCGATGAGTGAACATCGGGGTTTCTTGTGTTCGAGGGATTATTTTCACTACAATTCCAGTTAGCTCCACACAGGCAGCGTAAATCGACTTTCGATGCATTTACTTTCTCGGATTAAGCTGTATCTTATCATTTTCTTACTACAGCAACCCACAATTCGTTTTTATTTTCTTCTGACGGCAAATAACATTCAATGGCAGGTAGATAAGCGAGGTCATAGGCCGAGGCCGGAATCCACTCTGTATACAAGCGTTTCCATATCTCCCCGATGCCTTCCGGTCCGCCTTCCGCTTCGAATACAGCCCAAGTCGCTTCCGGAAAATCTCTTTTTACCATTCCATCTGGCGGTAAATGCTCCGATACAGTGGACATGATGTAATGGAACTCTTCATTTTTACCATGATCGCCATCCGCGCATACTCCTAAAATCCCCTTCATTTTATGGTCGTTTTTCCGTATCTCCCACAGCTTCTCAAAGAGTCCTTCTTTCATGGCATTGGCCCATATGCGAGGAACAATAGAAAAGGCATCCGTTGTATGAACTCTTTCTTGCATTCCCACAATGGAAAATCCCTTTAATTCTTCGATCCTGTAATTCATTTCAGTAACTCCTTTAATAGAGATTTGAAAGGAGATTCGTGAATAGGCTTTGAGCTTTGTTCCAACGTTACGCGCTACGGTTGGCGTAGTGCCATGCAAATTTTGAAATGCGCGAGTGAATGCTTCTGGTGAATCATATCCGTACTTGAGTGCAAGATCTATCACTTTAATATTGCTATTTTGAAGTTCAAAAGCCGCTAATGTTAGCCGTCGGGCTCGTGAACAAGCTGTTGACGGACCGGTTGAAGGGATAAAACTAAATAATTCATTATAATAAAAAAGCCATGTTTTCGAGAAAAATGGGAATTAATCTCCATAAATCTCGCATACAGGGCTTTTTTGTCATTCTATTATTTTTTAAGTGTTTACATAGTACGTACCCTCTTTTTTGTGTTCCTGGCAACGCGGGTGCGAAGCCGGTTTTCTTCGCATGCGCAATATCCGTTGAAGAGTTTTATTTTTTGTTGATTACAGCAGTAGAAAGCGAATCTGGAAGTTTTTATAATAATCACAACAAAGGCGGAGTTCTGATGGCGCATTTTTTATACAATACGCTCTCGTCGATCAGCAGGCCGGCCAAATTCGGGGAAATCGACCGGCATTCCCGCCGATGTCTCCGGTCATTATTGAATTGGGATCGATGATTGAGGGGAAAGAGAGCCGATGACGGAATATAACCGGGTTCAGTATATATTGCGGCCGGGGTTGCCCCTATTGGAAGATGATGCGTTGTGGCGGGAAGTATTGACTTTTGCCAAGTCAACCAAAGTTGACGCCATTATGGCTTTTAATGCGCACGGGGAAATGCCGCCGCACCCGGAACTGCATGAAATTCGCGAACGAATCGGCTTGCTGTCCGAGCGTTTCGCCGAGATTCGCCGCCATGGCATGGTCCCGATGGTCAACTATTTTGTCACGCTTGGTCATGGCGAAGCCAAACCTGCAGCGAATATGGGAAGCTTTCAACCCATTGTCGACGGATTCGGAAATCGGGTGATGGGCTGCGCCTGCCCCCTTGACCCAGCTTTTCAAACCTACATCTGCGAAGCGTTCCGCCTTCATGCGGAACTGGATGCGGATTCGATTTGGATTGATGACGATTTCCGGCTATTTAGCAGGGAAGGCGCGGAAACTTTGCAATGCTTTTGCGATTTGCACCTGAAGCTGTTTGCCCGGAAGGCTGGACGCCGTTATTCCAGGGATGAGCTCATTGGATTGCTGTTAGAGCATGAATGGTCGAACCGGGAAATCCGCCGTTTGTGGTTTGCCGTTCAAGGCGAATCCCTGCTCCAGCTCGTTCACAAGCTGCGGGAAGCTGTCGTTGCCGTTAACCCGGAAATGGGGATGGGCATGATGATTACTTCGATTGCCAACCATTACTTCAGCGGCCGCGATCTTAATGCGGAAATGCAAGCGCTTCAAACCACGGCCTTGCAAAGGCCGTGGCTGCGCACCGGAGGCGGTTATTGGAATGATGAACGGCCGCTTGACCTGCTCTCCAAGCTTATTCAGGTGGTGGACCCGTTTCCGGCCATTCTGCAGGCGCCTGCTCGGCTTTGCTGTGAAATCGAGAATTATCCGTTTGTTCCGGGGATTAAATCGGCACGTTCGCTTGCGCTGGAAATGTATATAAACACGATCTCGACAAACGGTTTGCTCACATTGAGCATCAATGATTTTTTTCTTGGAATTCACGATCCATCGGGAAATGTGACGAAGATGCTTCCCGCCATGAAGCCGTATTTGGAACAGGTGGCACAAGCTGCTGAGGGGAAAAAACGTAGGGGAGCGTCCCTTCCATTTCCGCCTAATCTGGTGGAGGTTGGAGAGCTTGCCGCGGAACAATTTTCCCCGCACTGGAACATCAATTTGGCTCGTCTCGGCATTCCCCAAGCGCCCACGGACGCAGCTCCGACGATTCTGGTCGGCAAAACGGTAAGCTTATTTGCCGATGAACAGTTGGACCGGGTATTGCGGCAGGGCGCCATTCTTGATCCGGAGGCGTATATTTTACTCCGTGAGAAAGGTTTTCTTGCGGACTGCCCGATTCACGTGGTGCGCGAGAAACTGAAAAATAAAGTACAGACCGAGAAGGTTACGGCAGATCATGCTCCCGCATGGTTGAAAGGCAAAAATCTGGCGGCAAGATGGCATGTTTCGTACAACACAGCGTTTACGGTACATGCGCAAGAGGGAGCGGAAGTGTGGTCTATCCTCTATGACACGGAAGGCAGTGCGCTTTCCGCAGGCGTTGTTGTGACTTCCGGCACCTATCGTATCGCGGTCGTCCCCCACACCGGACAACCAATGAAAGAAGCGGGCAGACAGTGGCTTTATCAGCAGATCATGAGTTTTGTCACAAACCGTCGGTTCCCGGTTATGGTGGAGGATATTCTGGAGATATACCCCGTCTGGTGGGAAGGAGATCATGAAGCGTTGTTGGGACTTTGTTGCTTCGGCAGCGAGCAATTTCCCCTTCTCCGGCTTTGGCTTCCCGGAAGAGACGCTATCCAGTCGGTCGAGCAACTAGACCGCAGCGGGAGCTGGAAGAAGGTTGCCCATGCTGAATACTCCAGTCATTCCGACGGAGGGATCCGTCTTGTTCTCACGGGCGGCAGTGTTCCCGAACCTTATTCTTTTGAAACGTTTCGTTTGACATTTGATAGAGCAGAGGCGGTAAACCAATGAATGATAGTTATGATGGAACAATCGTGATCCGTCCTTTTACACGCGAGGATACGGCAATCGTTCATCGTTATTTTGAACATTTATCGGAAAGAACGCGCGCATTTTTCCCCGGGTATCCTTTTACTAGGGAAGAGGCGGAAAGACTTACTGGGGATGATGTAGATCAGTCGGATACGCGCAGGTTTCTTGCGAGCGTTCAATCCCCGGAAGAAGAGACGATGATCGGGTACGTGTTTTATTGGGATTGGGATAAAAAAGTACCATGGTTCGGCATTTCGGTAAGGGATGATTATCAGGGGATCGGTTTGGGCAAGAAAATGATGGATTTTTCCATTGCTGAAGCGAAGCGCCATCACAAAGGAGGTATTTTGCTCACAACGAGAAAGGATAACGCTTCGGGTCAAGCGTTATACAAGCGCAGCGGATTTGAAATGATCGGCGACGACCCGAGAGGGGAACTTTTAATGATTCTCAATTTTCCAGCGAAAGGGTGATCAAGCATGCCCAAAAGTATTAAAATCTGCAACAATCACGTCGGTTATCGCTGTCATTCCGGCAAAAGCGCGGTCATACTTTTTGAACGGGAAGAAAATACGATCAGAACGTTTCAAATCATGAATCTGACCACATGGCAGATCGTTTATGAAGGGGAAGCGAAAATAACGGATAAATCTGCGTTCGGTATGGCCGGAATCATTCATTTCGATAGCATAACGGAGCCTGGGCTTTATCAGATTCAGATGGCCTCAAGCAAATCGGTGCCTTTTTTTATCAGGCAGGATGTCTACACAAGAACGGCATACGACGTATTTTTTTATTCCCATATTCAAAGGTGCGGCACAGCTGTTATGGACTGGCATGATGCCTGTCATCTTGACGACGGAATCAGAAGCGATACCGGAGAGCAAGTGGATATGACGGGAGGTTGGCATGATGCGGGGGATCTCAGAAAATGGATGATCTGCACGATGCTTCCGGCCGTAGCCATGTGCTGGCTCAAAAGACACTGGAATGTCCAATGGAGCAAATTTGCCGAAGATGACGTACTGGACGAGTTGAGATGGGGGAATGCCTACTTCCTGAAAATGATTAACCCTGAAAACGGTCAAATATGGCTCGATACAGCAGGAGGGGTGAACGGGAATAATTCGGACAACCGCTGGACGGACAATCAAGCGAAGTCCGGGGATGAACGTACCGTTAATGTCGGACCCGCAGATCCCAATATCCAATGGTTGTTCGCCTATCTTCAGGCGCTCATGGCGCAAACCTTCGAAAGCATAGACAAAAGCTACGCGGAAAAATGCTTGGATCAAGGCTTGAATGCTTACAACTTTGCGAGTCTGATGCCGGACAATCAAAGCGATACGTTATCGTTGGCTTTGTCGCTTCTGGCAACAGCTGAACTGTTTAAAGCCGGAACGGAAATGGACGTTGAGCAAATATCCGCGAAAGCGGAACAGCTTCTGAACCGTCAGGTTACGACGTTAGTCCCCTGGGAAGGTGCTTTTTACGCTGCCGGAACTGGGGATGCGGATTTGTTCCGCCACTCGTGGCTGTCAGGTATCCCGGCCATGGCCCTGATCGAAGCGTTCCATGTTCTTCGTGCTAAGTTGGACACACAAAGATTAAGGGAAGGCATTCAACGCTATTTTGATTGTTATATTGCGACAATGGTAGAAACGAATCCTTTCCGAATCATCCCCTATAGCGTTTGGGAACGGCCCGCTACTCCCGACTTTTACCGCACTTTGGAAGGGGGCGGGTATTACCGGATGTTCATGCCGATTTATCGCGAAGGCGACGAACGAATAAAAGTAGATTGGTGGGTCGGTACGACGAGTCACCTGCTCAGTCAAGGCGTCGCTTTGGCTTTGGCGGCGAAGGTTTTAGGGCAGCCCCGCTATTCAGAATGGGCATACGCACAGCTGCATTGGGTGTTGGGAGGCAATCCTTTTCAGGCTTCTATGACAAGCGGCATCGGGACGAATCAGCCTTATCCGCACTCCAGGGCCCTCGGAATCATTCCCGGAGGGATCATGAATGGGATCGGCGGGGACGCGAACGATCGGCCGTTTCTGGACACGGATAACGGGTGTTTATGGCAAACGAACGAATATTGGAGCCCGCATAACGCTTTTTATTTAATGACGCTTGCCTTGCTGGAGAACCCGAGCGATATATCCGGGAGTATCGGGGTGCTGGACATGGAGTATTCCGTGCAAGTGAAAGCCATCCTGAGCGGCGGTAAACCTCACCAGTAGCTCGGGTTTTAGCTGCAAGTCATTTTCATGATGAAAGGAGGTCTTCTTTATGCGTATTTTAGTGGGAGGTATCGTACAGGAAAGCAATACGTTCAGTCCCACCCGCAGTACGATGGACAATTTTCGGCAACACGTTTATCTTCTGGGAGATGAAATGAGGGGAATCCGAATCGCTGTACGCAAACTTAAACCTCTTGCATATCCAAAAACAGATCGTTGTCCGGATCCAAATACCATTTGCCGTCCGCGGCTTTTACGAGAGCTAGTAGCATGAATTGTCGATATTGAAGGGTATCTTCGCTCGTGCTACCGTTAGTACGCGTACATCATACACGGTTGCCCGACTCGATTGGTAGGCAACGATGACATCCTTTTCTGTGACGGTCTTATACCCTTGGCGGAGGAACTGATATTGAATGATAAGCTCTAGTTCTTCCCTGCTAGATATTCCTTCGCCCAATGGCGCATCCGGATTTAGCAACGCTACGAGCGCTTTAGCATCCTTCTCGTTCAGAGCCTTGGCTGCGGCAGTCAACAGACTTCGAATAGCGGCCCCCTCGATTTCCGGTACTGCAGCTTTCTGGTCTGCGAGCGAGGCGTAGTCTACGTATTCGATCTCGGATTGGATATCGTGAATGGTCCAGACTTTACCGTTCCCCGCTCCATCTCGATCGAAGCATGCTCGATGCGGTTCAGCAAGACATCCCCGCCCTTGGCAAAAGCCGCATCTGCCGTTATGGTTACGAAACTTCCCCACGACTTCAATTGGATACTGGTCACGCTGGACGCGCCGGCATCCGCATAGTACTTCTTGATGACGGATTGAATCGTCCTTACATCCGACTTTTTGGGCTTGCCCCACGGATCCTCGTACACCATCACGATTTTCTTGTCGGCATAATAATCCGTATACAGATATTCCGTCGCATGGAACAGATGGCCGATGACAAGCGTATTCGCACCGGAAGCAATAATCATCGGTACACCCTGATCGTATACGAACCGTTTCCCATTCACGTAGGTCTGCCCCGTCTTCAATTCAATCTTGAACGATGCATCCTCCGAATTGGCCGTAATGACTTGTTTCGCGGCATCGTAATTAAAAGTAAAACCAAGCGCCTTAACGACGCTGCGGAACTCCACATAAACCCTGCCATTCTTGACGATAGGCGCGACCGTCGGCTTAACTAGCTTATCCTGTACATAGAGGCCGATCGGCTTCGTAGCGGGCTTATTCACGGCCGCGGAGGCTGCGCCCGAAGTCATAAACGCCATCGCGACTATTAGCGGTAAAAGCCAGATTATTTTAGCTCGCTGCGACATTAGTATTGCTCCTTGGACGTATTGTGAGTGACTGTTCTATTATTCGACAGCCGGACTAACATACCTTCCATATTCCCCTTAAATCACCACGATTACTGTTTGATCACACCCTATTCAAACTTGACTAGATAGCGTTCGTGTAGTTTAATACAAGTACTGATATTCAAATTTGACTAGCGTGGTTAGGTCAATAGGAAAGAGGTAATCCGTGTCTACTGTTAGATTGCTCGTATTAGGTTCCATTTTGCGAAGGGGAATTAGTCATGGCTACGCTGTATTAAGCGATATCACTTCTTGGCATGCCGACACTTGGACCAGCGTAAAGCCCGGGTCTATTTATCATGCCTTGGACAAGCTTGAAGCGCAGGGGATGACGAGGACAGTTAATTCAGAGGTCAATGTAAAACTCGGTCCATCACGCAAGGAATACACTGTCACCAAGCATGGAGAAACCGAATTTAGCGCTTTGCTTGAATCGGCGCTTGTAAGTACCGACATTCAGCAGCTTTCGGTAGGAATTGCTTTTATGGATATGCTGTCACGACAAAAAGCGATTGCGCTCTTACAGCAACGCCGTATTGCACTGGAAAAATCGATTCGTTTCTTGAGGAGTTTGCCAACGGAAGAGCGCCCGTCCGAGCCTTCCAAGCATCCTGAGCTTGTTGGCATTTGGGTTAGTTACGTTGAGAATGAAGCAGCAACGACGGAGCGGATATTGGCCAATATTCAAGCAGGTAAATACGCGTTCAATTCCGAATTGTTGGAGGGAGAATGATGAAACAGGCGGATTTTGAAGCATTTCTGATGGAATTGCCGAATGTGCAACGAGAAGAGAACTTCGGATATTCGTTCTTTTTTGTCGGCGACGATCACCGCTTTCCGTTTGTAACCATTGCCGATTCAGACAATGACTACGACGATGTGTCTAACCTTAATCGAGAAGAAGTATTTCGCCTCAATATAGGAGTTAGCAAAGAGACATTCAACAATCTCATCGCCGGCTTATTAAATGAAGGCATCGACTATTCGGCGCTGAACGCGTTTCTACCGCATCCCCATTATTCACGTCAGCACTTTGTATGCATCCTTAATCCGGTCGACGGCAATGTCGAAAAAACGAAGCAACTGATTATCGAAGCACATCGGATTGCGGAAGGCCGGCTTCAACGTAAGGATGGAAGCTAGTTGGACCTATTTACAGCGTTGTACGCTCAGCACGCTCGGAGGTATGCCAAGGTGAAACGACCGTTCCTAGAATGGAAATGGCTATTCGCGCTTCTACTCTTCCTGCTGCTCGGGTGTTCGTCCAACGACGTTCCAGTCATCGCGCATCAAGAAATATGGAAGGTGCAAACCGGCGGCCGCATGACCTCGTCGCCGCTTCTCGCGGACGGCATCGTGTATTTCGGCAGCGACGATAAGCAATTCTATGCCGTCGACGGCAATACGGGGGAACCGATCTGGCGCTTTGCCGCGGATGATAAAATCCGATCAAGCCCAAGAGTGAGCGGGAATAATATAATATTCCAGAGCCACGCGGGGTCGGTATACGCCGTGGATGCCCGGACGGGCTCGCTGCAATGGACGTTTGCGACTTCGGTTCGGAAAGGCGAGCAAGACGAATGGGACTACTATGATTCCTCTGCTTCCGTCGATGGGGAAGCGCTATATATCGGGAGCGCCGATTCCCATTTGTACGCAGTGCGCGCCGCTACGGGGTATAAGCTGTGGAGCTTTAAGGCGGACGGTCCGATCAAAAGCTCGCCGGTTCACGATGCGGACACGGTATATTTCGGGGATTGGAGCGGGATGTTGTATGCCGTGGACAAGAAAGACGGGCAATTGCGCTGGTCGTACCGGACACCTCCCAACGGTCGGCACGTTGCCATTCAATCGACTCCGGAAATCCATGACGGCGTGTTATATGCAGGCGCGCGCAACTTCAATTTCTACGCGTTCGAGGCGAAAACCGGCAAGAAGCTGTGGGAGCAGCTCGCTCCGGCATGGGTCGCCTCGCCCGTCTATCGGGACGGCACGCTCTTCGTCGGCAATTCCAACGGCGACTATATGTCGGGCGTTGATCCGCAAAGCGGCAAGGAGAAGTGGAAATTCACTACGGACAGCAACGTGCTTGCCGCCTCGGCTTATGAGCAGGGAACGTTATACTTCGGATCGGGTTATGCCTATGAGACCGGCAACGGGGAAGCGAATAACCTGTATGCCGTCGATGCCCGCACGGGCCAGTTGGAATGGAAACTCCAAACCGGCAAAATACAGTCGACGCCCGCGATCGCGGCCGATATCGTGTATTACACCGGATTTGATGGGGCGCTGCATGCAATCGCGAAATGAACTGTATTTCTGCATGGATACGGAATCCATCGCTGACTCTGCGTTAATCGCGTTCACGCCTTTAGCGGCGGCTTTGAATTTCGCGCCCCAAGGAGCGCCGTTCCCTTGCGAAGTAACGGCCTCCAGCTTGTGGCATTGGCGAGAACGGTACCGAAAAACGGCGGACTCAACCTGTGGATCCGGCTGCCTGATCCGCTTGACGGAAGTAGATTGCTTGAAGAGAGCTTAAGGCAATCCGTCTCCTTCGTACCGGGCGCGATATGCGATCCTCTTGGCGAGATGAAATCTTACATCCGGTTAAGCTTTTCTTACATGAACGAAAAGCAAATAAAGGAAGGCGTTCGACTGTTGAGGGAAGCGGCCAAAGAAGTAACCGACGGCGGAAAATAGTCGGCGCCAAACCAGCAACGGCTATTGGACCAAAATCCGCGTCTTTTTCCGATCGCGCATGACGAGGAACACAATCAGGCATAAGCTGACCGCAATAACGCTGAAGCTGGTCCACTGTCCGGCCGTCCAGTGGAACGCGTAACGCGGCGAATCGCCCCGTAGCCATTCAAGGTTAAATCGCCCGAACGAATACAGGATGTTGTAGGCCAGGAAGAGTATCCCGGCTGCCCATTTCCTGTTTTTCGACAAGAGCAGCAGCACGAATACGATCAGATCCCACTGTCCCTCCCATATTTCCGCCGGCCACAGCGGCTGCGAGCCGTAAACGTCGTAAGCCATCGAGCCTTCCGGGTAAACGATGCCGAAGCCCGAGCCGGTCGGCGAGCCGTACGCGTCTCCGTTCAGGAAACAGGCGATTCTGCCGACCGACTGACCCAATACGATTGCCGGGGCCAGCATATCAGCCAACTTCCAAAATGACAAACGGTGCTTCTTCGTATAGATGATCATGGCGATGAAGCCGCCAATCAACGCTCCCTGAATCGCAATTCCGCCATTCCAGATATATACGATTTCCGAAAGATGCTTCGAGTAATAGTCCCATTGAAAAAAGAAAACATGCCATATGCGCGCAGACAAAATCGCGCCAACGAACATATAGGGCACTATGTTCGTGATATGCTCCCGATACGGAGTGCCTGCAGCCAAGTGACTAGCCACCCCCAACGCCAGAAGTACGGCCAATGCCACGACGACTCCGTAAGAATGGACGTGGAAATCTCCAATCGTAAATAAAACAACTCTCATTCTTTTACCCTCCCAAAGTACATATCGCCAATATCAGTCATCTTCAATGTACTACATATCGTAGTATGATCGCTTAAAAAAAGAGATTATGAATCCCCGCCCAGCATGAAGAGCAGCAGCAACGAAAAGGATGCAAGTAAGGGTCTAAGCACGGCTACTTTTACCTTCACTGTCTTGTCGGGCTCAAGAACCTGCATGATTCGATAATGCATCGTCGTAGTTGCAAAGTGAACGGCCGCCGCATGTTGCCGCATTTCCCCCCCTTTGGACAACTTCAAGAGAACGTTGGCTAAATGCAACTCCGTCCCCATCCAACGGATAGCGAAACGGTCGGCGAGCAGTTCCGTCCATGTTTGATAGTAGCGAAATATCGGCTTCATAATCGGCCAATACCCGAAAGCATTCGCCAGGAGGGTCATCAGGAACGTTTTCAAATTATCGCGATTTCGGCAATGATGCCACTCGTGCAGCAGAATCGCCTTCAATTCGTCATCGCTAAAAATATCGAAAACCGCGGTCGAGACAACGATTTTCGGCCGCCGCATGCCAATCGCCAGCGCGACGAACGCTTCGTCCCTCACGACAATGATTTCCGTTCCCAAACTGCGGTACTTATAATTAAGACGCTTCGTTAGTTTGTCATGCTTGCCGGCGTAAAACCGCTTATGCCATTTCCGCGTTAAATACGTTTGCGCAATGATTCGCCAGATCGCCCTAATGAGCGTATACCCGATTACTAGGTCGAATACGACATAGGTCACGATAGCGCCCTGCAGCCTGTCGTTTCCCATTTGATGAGCAACGAACATCCCCATCCGCACGCTGACAAAAACAATGAAGACGACCATCAATGCATAGATCCACTTCAGCTTAACCGGAGGGTTCATCCTTTTTTTCCTCTTTTGATTTCGCTTAATTTGCGTTCCAGCTTCGCGATCGTCTCCGGATCGACATCGTCAAGCGCATCGATCATATGGTTCACGACCAAGCTTCCATACTCCTGGATGAGTCCCCGTGACACTTCTTTCGTCTGTTCCGAGAGAAACTGTTCCCTTGTCTGCACGGTGCTGAACCGAGCTGCTTGAGTTCTGCCGGTTCCGGTCTGCGCTTTCGTAAGATGGCCTTTGTCGAGCAGCCGGTTCATCACCGTCATCACGGCGTTAACCGAAATCGGATTTTCCTGATTAAGGATCGACTGCACTTCCTTGATGCTCAACCCGTCGGAAGACCAGAGAATGTCCATAATCTTGGCTTCGAGCGGACCAAAATAGCGATTCAGTCCCTCTCCGCTCATATTCAGTCTTTTAATCTTCACGCCGTCACACCCCCGCATACTACACAGTGTAGTATTTTTGCTGCGACAATGTCAATCGTAGGCTTCGAGGGACTGCCGGCTGTTGTTGGCTCGGGGCTGCTGCAACCGAAGTGAAGCCCAAAAGCAAGGAGACTAAAAAAGGTGCTATTCAAATTCCTCTGCTTTATTCTCTATTGCGGTCCTTGTTCGATTTGACAAATTAGGACGGTCGTGCTAATCTTATCGAGAATTTGGACGTTCGTCCTAATTCTATTGCCAAATGATGAAGGAGATGAGATCATGGCACCGATGACTCGCAATCGCGCTGATGCAAACGGTGTCGTGCAGCCCATGATGGCGACCTACTATCATCAACGCGCCAGCGCCGGCCTCATCATCACTGAGTCTGTACCGGTTTCGCAGGAAGCCGTAGGCTACGCGTTCACCCCGGGGATCTACACGGATACCCAAGTGGTTAGCTGGCTCCGCGTGACCGATGCGGTGCACTCGGGGGGAGGCCGTATCTTTCTCCAGCTGCAGCATTGCGGGCGGATTTCCCACCCGAGCTTGTTGCCAGACAACGCGACGCCAGTGGCTCCTTCGGCTCTGCGGCCGGAGGGACAAGCCGTTACATATACCGGCATGCAAGATTTTGTGACGCCGCGCGCACTTGAGACCTCTGAAATTCCGAGGATTGTTGAACAGTTCAAACGCAGCGCTGAAATGGCCAAAAGCGCAGGCTTTGATGGCGTGGAGGTGCATAGCGGCAACGGTTATTTGGTCGATCAGTTCCTCCGCGACGGCAGCAACCGTCGCACCGACGCGTACGGAGGCAGCGTGCAGAACCGTATGCGTCTGTTGGATGAAATTCTCGATGCGGTTTGCGCGGTGTGGCCGGCGCAGCGCGTAGGCGTACGCTTGACCCCGGAGAATCGGTTCAATTCGATGTCGGATTCCGACCCGCAGACGCACTTCGCATATTTCGTCGAGCAATTGAGTCCGCGCGGTTTGGCATATGTGCATGTGCTCGAAGGCGATATGATGACTAAGAACAGCGAGTTGGATTACCGCACCTTGCGTTCGAAGTTTACCAATCCGTATATCGCGAATAACGGGTACGACTTGGCGCGTGCCCAAGCAGCGGTACGCAACGGCGCCGCGGATTTGGTTGCTTTTGGGACTCCCTTCTTGGCCAATCCGGACCTGGTCCGCCGCTATCGGGAGGGCCTGCCATTAAATGAAGCCGATCGAGTTACGTTCTACCAAGGCGGCGAAACGGGTTACATCGATTATTCCTTTTATCCTGAGTGAAGTATAAGCAAGCCGACTGACGTTGATGCGCGGTCGGCTACGGAGGTGTTAAGCATGAAGGGTAAAACAACTCGCGGGCACATCGTCGAATCGGCCGACCGGTTATTCTATCAGTGCGGTTACGAACATACCTCTTTTGCGGATATTGCCGATTCCGTGCAAATTTCCAAGGGAAACTTCTATTATCACTTCAAATCAAAGGACGAAATTTTGGATGCCGTGATCCAAGCGCGGCTGGAGAATACCCGTAACATGCTGATGCGGTGGGAAGTCGAAGGGGAGCGGCCTGAGGATCGCATCAAGAGCTTTATCCAAATGCTGATCGCAAACCAGGCTGATATCAAAATGTATGGCTGCCCGGTCGGCACGCTGTGTACGGAGCTGGCGAAGCTGAATCATGCCTCGCAGGCGGAGGCGATCGAGCTGTTTACCCTGTTTCGGACATGGCTGAGCCGGCAGTTCGCGTTGCTCGGCCGCGACGCAGACGCCGACGAGCTGGCGATGCACCTCCTCGCCCGAAGTCAAGGGGTCGCCACGCTGGCACAAGCGTTTCGGGATGAGAGTTTCATCAAGCATGAGGTCCGGCAAATGTGTGACTGGTTGAGCTCGCAGCTTGCACAAACGAATCAGGAGGGGAGCCAATGAACGCGACGATAGCAGGACACGACGGTAAACCGCGCTGCCGCTGGTGCGGCGCCGCGCCGGAGTTTCTCGATTATCACGATACCGAATGGGGATTTCCGGTCAGCGACGATCGCCGGTTGTTCGAGAAGTTAAGTTTGGAGGGCTTCCAATCCGGACTGAGCTGGCGCACGATCCTTGTGAAACGCGAGAACTTCCGTGCGGCGTTCCATGATTTTGACTTCGATCGGATCGCACGCTATACGGAGCGCGACCTCGACCGTCTACTCGGGGATGAAGGCATCGTACGCCATCGCGGTAAGATCGAGGCGGTTATTAACAATGCGCTGCGGGCGCAGGAGCTGGTCAAACGGGAGGGCTCGCTGGCCGCCTTTATCTGGCGATACGAGCCGGACCGGAGTCAGTTGGCGAAGCCGCAGACCGCATCGACCTCGGCGCAATCGATCGCGCTGTCGAAGGAGCTCAAAAAGCAGGGCTGGAAATTCGTCGGGCCGACTACGGTGTACGCCTTCATGCAAGCGATGGGGCTGATCAACGATCATGTCGAGGATTGCTTCATCCGGGCAGAGGTTGATCGCGCGCGCCAACAGTTCCAGCGTCCCGGGGAAGGGGTTGGCAATCGTTAAGCGGTTCGCATTTCGCCTGTGGCAGGCTCCACTCGACTCTTACTCCTCACCCGTTGCTAACGGATTCCCCGCATAACTAATCCAATCGTTCCAGCTGTCGGATTGGCTTTGGGAACCCCGATCGTCGTGACCACTTCTGGTCTGTCATATTCTTAGATGGTTTGATTACTTGACGATGTTCTTATTTTAATATATAGTTGATACATATACTGTTGGTATATCAACTATATATGGGATGGTGTATGTGACATTATTTTCAGGGAATAATATTGGTATTTTTATTCATCAAATCGATTTAGCTCTTTGTAACTATGCAAAGAATGAATTAGCACCTTTCAAAGTTGCACCTGAACAGTGTTTGATCATGGAGCTTCTCTGGAAAGAAGACGGATTGACCCAAAAAGAAATTTCTCAAAAGCTGGATAAAGATAAAGCAATTATTACGCGTATGCTCGATAGTCTTGAACAAAAAAGATTTATCCGAAGAATCATTAGTCAAGGTGACCGACGTCTACAAAACGTATATTTAACGGCAGAAGGAAAGAAACTTATGGACAATGTAGTTCCAACTTCTGAAGAAATTAATCGGCTGATATGTCAAGGAATTTCACCTGAAGAGTTACAGGAAGTGACAAGAATTCTTTCTAAAATGCGTCAGAACATCCAACAGACTTAACGTTGTATCACTTAATAGGTTTATGTCACGCTAGGAAAGTCACAAATTACTTCACGTTTAATGGTTATTAAAATAACCATTAAACGTGTACCACTATCTAGCAAACACAAATATATACCCATGTCAAATAGTTGTTATATCAACGTTTATGTAAAAAAATAACATGAAGGGAGGTGAAAGAATCCATCAACACGTCAAGGAATTGCAACAATCTTTAGTATTTTTAGGTTCAGATGAAAAAATGTTTATTAATTAATAATAAATCAGGAGGGTTTACAAATGAAGCTTACAGGAAATACGATTTTTATTACAGGCGGAGGTTCGGGAATTGGACGTGGGCTAGCAGAAGCTCTTCACAAACTTGGAAACAAAGTTATTATCTCTGGGCGTCGTAAAGAGCGTCTGGAGGAGACGCTCAAAGCGAATCCCGGCATGTCCGCATTGGAGTTGAATGTACAAGATCCTGCCAGCGTACAGGCGACCGCCGAGCAGTTAATCGAAGAATACCCGGATTTAAATGTCTTGTTTAACAACGCCGGCATCATGCTGTTCGATGACGCGGCGGGCGTGATCGATGAAGATGTTTTGGTTTCGACTGTCACGACAAACTTGCTGGGGCCAATTCGTATGACCTCTGCATTGATCGAGCATTTGAAGTCCAAAGAAGAAGCGTTTGTCATCAACACGACTTCGTCACTTGGATTTGTGCCACTAGCTATAACCGCTGTATACTCTGCGACGAAGGCAGCACTCCATACCTATACGCTGTCCCAACGGTACATGCTTAAAGACACATCGGTAAAAGTACTGGAAATTGCGCCACCATGGGTTCAAACGGATCTGCTGAATAGCAACGATGAACCGCGTGCGATGCCACTTGCGTCATTCATTGAAGCAACGATAAAGGTACTTGGTACGGATACAGACGAAGTTCTGGTGGAAGAAGTGAAATTGTTTCGAAGTAACCCTGGCCCGAACGAAGGAGTTTTGGTGACCCAGTTTAACGATATGATGAAGTCTGAACCTCCAAAGAGTCATTGATCCACCTGATCAACTCAAGCCTACCTTGAGATTGCCAACGGCAATGCGAATTCTCACCTACATAATCACAAAACGGAGGATCGTCCATGAAACCATCCATCAATGACATCGTTGAGGTTAACCAGCTTTTGTCCCTTTGGGGCCATTTAGTAGACAAACGCGAATGGGACAGGTTTGGTGAGGTCTTTACCGATGATGCCTTCTTTGACTCCAGTGTGTTTGGATTTGCACCTGTTTCCGGCGTTGAAGCAATTCGAGAAATGGCAAGTCAGGAAGGCCACGCTCGAGCGCATCATTTGACGAACGTGTATGTCAAAGATGGCCCCGGAGAAGACCTCATCGCAGAATCGAAGGGCCTTGGCCTTCTGTCGGATGGGGCGGTTGCTAGTGTTACCTATTCCGATACGCTTCGAAAGACACCCTTAGGCTGGCGCTTGGCGAGCCGAGTGCTGACACTCCAACCGATCTCTCGTTGAGAAAAGTAGTTACCGCCGACGGTAGACGGCTATGAAATGCTTAATTCAATTATTGCTGTACTTGTGGTACGGTTCTCCGCGCTGTCTGTAACGGCAAGTTTGAAGGCCATCCTTTTTTTGGGATGGCCCTCTCTTTGTCAAACTTCACCCCCCACTTACTTTTCGAACATCTATCAAATCGTTCAATTTGCCGTATTGAGAATGCCCCCCTCTAAAAAAAATAAACCTCTTGACATTTGCATTAGTTTATGCAGGAACTTGACAGGCGTGTGCTATATTATTCGTGTTTCAAAATCTTTTTCGTTCAGCTGGTGGAATGAGACCCGGGCAACTCCTTCTCCCTACTGTACCGAGAAGATAAAACCAACGAGATAAAACTAGGCAAGTAGATGGAAGGTGAAGTTCAACAAGAAAAGATTTTCTTGAAGAAAGTAAAAGACAAAAAAGAATTAAAGAGTATCCTTGTCACAACATAAGGAAAATCATTCGTTTGTTACTCGATTTGTGATTCGGATAAAGTAAAAGAAAAAGAATTCTATCACCGTATCTGATCACGGGTGTTATTCACAAAACGATTTTTTGAGAAAGGGTTGAAAAAGCATGAAAACAGCTTTGAAAGTATTTCTGAAAAAACCGACGACCAAAGTAGGCATTATTACAGCCATCATGTTCCAAATCATCTTCTCGGTCATCTGGATGACCGGCTATAACGGCGTTACCGACGCCGATCGAATGAAAAACCTTACAGTTGGCATCGTTTCGCTCGATACGCAGATGGGGCCTGAGATTTCTGAGAAACTCCAGGAATCCTTGCCTGTTCAAGCAGTTCTTATGCAGGATGAAGAAGCGGCGGAAGAGCAGTTGAATGAACGCATGCTCCAGATGGTGATCACCATTCCTGCAGACTTTTCTCAAACCGTCATGAACCCGGATGGGAAAGCGGCGCTTCATTACAGCATCAATGAATCAAACCCGTCGGCGATCAAGAGCATGATGGGAACGGTTGCCTCCAATGTAACGGCAATGGTCAACAAACAGGCGATCGAGCTGGGCGCGAAGAGTTTGCTCATACAGGAGAAGTTACCCGAACAGCAGGCCTCAAGCGCCGCAGAATCGCTGTCCGAGCGGGTAACGTCCGATATCGATTATTCCAACCGGGTCAATGGCGTGAATAACCAGATGGTGCCAATGATGATGGTACTGGCCGGGTACATTGGGGCGATGCTTTTGAGCCTGAATCTGCAGCAGTCGTCGATGATGGCGGCCTCTCAATTGAATCGATGGCAGCAGTTTGCAGCGCGCGGTATCATTAACGTCGTCGCTTCAGTTGTGGTTTCGCTGATCGGAACGTCGCTCCTGGTTGCTTTGGGCGGCCAAACGGGGCAGGGTTTCATGGCAGTTTGGGGCTTCGAAGCGCTGTTCATCCTGACGTTTATGTTCGTCTCCCAGTTTTTCCTGATTCTTTTCGGCAATGCAGGAATGCTATTTAATATCAT
The DNA here is from genome assembly GCF_042655365.1 of Cohnella suwonensis. Taxonomy (NCBI): domain Bacteria; kingdom Bacillati; phylum Bacillota; class Bacilli; order Caryophanales; family Paenibacillaceae; genus Cohnella; species Cohnella suwonensis. The sequence goes on from NZ_JBHSMH010000082.1 coordinate 126,194, forward strand.
GACTCTTTCTGCTCAACTTGTCACTTCGGGGGCAACGATGCCTCGCGAACTGCTATCGGATTTCTTTAACGGTTTAGGTAAATTACTGCCGGCCACCTACGCTGTGGAAGGAATCATGAACCTGCTGTTTGGGGGTTCGGGTGTCGGAGGCCAGGCGCTGGCGCTCGTGTTGATCATGATTGTTGCAATTGCGGCGGGCGCACTGGCCGTCAGCATGCACAAGGTCCGCGCTCCGGAACTGCAAATGCAAGCCAATCCATCGCCTACTACTCGTTAAACATAATTTTCGGAAAACTTGTTCTGAGTTTTGCCCTTCCGCCAAAATGGCGGAGGGGACTTTTGCTTTTCCTAAGCAAAAGCTGTGGTACGGTTCACCGCGATTTATTCTAAACGGACTTTACAAACGGTTGACTTCGTGTTGATTGACAGGCAAATGTTTAAGATGTTGACTTCAGACGAATGAGGGGTGCTTGAACCGCATGGCGATGTATTCAGGGGTTACATACTGCTATATGTCTTTCGGTTTCTCTTCGTCTCCGGTCGCGATGGGGTTAGACACGTATCCAATCCAGTCGCTCCAGCTGTCGGATGGTTCTTGACACTTCGCAAAACCTCAAACCATATATTGCTAAACAATTCCGGCTATGTTAAAGTAAACTTATACGCACTTTGATTAAAGTTACTCTAATCAATATTAAGGGATGAATAGAATGAAAACCGAGAAAATCAAACTAGGTGTTCCTGATAAAGAAGGGCAACTCAGTATTATGTTTTCAAAAGGGGGGCCCCGTAAAGGTGCGGGAAGAAAAGGCTTTGGAGTAACAAAGAAATTATCTCTGACATTATCAGAGGAACTATGGGAGACCTTTGAACGACGTGCAAACTCCCTTCATATTTCTAAGTCAGAAATGGTCCGTGAGATTATGGAAGCCTTTTTCCTTACGGAATCAGGAAATAAGGACGTGACGTCTATTGCTGATTAGAGTTTCTCAAGTCAATTTGTATGATGCATTACAGAACGTTATCAGGGCCATATCCCCTCATACCTTAATTCCCGTACTATCGGGAATCAAGTTAATTGCACATTCGAATGGACTCACTCTTTTTTCAAGTAATACTAGCTTGATGATCCAATATGAGATTCCATTAGTTGAAGGGTATATAGAAATTGTCCGCACGGGAAGTATCGTAGTTCCGGCAAAATACTTTTTAGAAATAATAAGAAAATTCCCATCGGAAAGTGTGACTCTTGAATTAACGGAACACCTTGTCCTCACTATCCGGTCTGACTTTTCTGTTTATCGCTTGTGTGGAATGGATCCCATAGAGTTCCCAAGGATACCAGAGGTTAAACCCAACATTATTTTTAGTATCCAAAGCTCACTTTTACACAGGGTGATTAGACAAGTTGTTTTTGCAGCTTCAACATCCGAGAATAGACCTATTTTAACAGGTGTATCTTGTCAACTTGCGGTGAATGATCGCCTTAGATTCCTTGCTACAGATGGCGTAAGATTAGCATCAAGGACTATCGATACGGACTTAAATTCTGTACATTATTTTCCCCCTATAGTTATTCCAAGCAAAAACTTTAATGAACTATCAAAACTACTTAACGATGAACAAGAGACAGCAGAAATCATATTTGGAGAAAATCGGGCTATTCTCAAAACAAGAAACTTGATTTGTTATTCTGCATTAATTGACGGGACCTATCCCTCCATCGATAATATTATTTCCGTATCACACACGACTGAAATCATAGTGGACACGGCAAGCATGATTAATACCCTAGAAAGAGTTTCACTCTTAGCGGATGAAAGTAATGTGCTGCGGTTAAATGCCACTGAACACCATATTGAATTAGTTGCAAGAACTGCTGAAATTGGTGATGTTCATGAGGAGATGAGCATTGAGCTTATTACTGGTGCAGAAATTCAAATATCCTTTAACGGAAAGCATTTGAGAGATATTCTGCGCTCCATAGATACCACAAAAACAACACTAAAGTTTTCTGGCAAGCTGAACCCCATAATCATTGAACCCTATGACGATTCTCAATCCATATATCTTTTAACTCCAATTAGATCAGCCTAATTAATATAAGAACACTTGATCGTTGGGTTCTCAACATTTGTCATTGCTCTTTTTACCTACATCGCAAATAACTACAAGAGAAAGTAAAAACCCACCCCAAGGTTCGTAGGCCAAAGGTGGGTTTTCGCGTTCCTGTAACTTAGAAGGGACATCCCATCCAAGCCAATTGTATGGCCGAGTGTTAGCACGATCGATAATCCGCAGTCTCCGTGAAACGCATCCGCGAAAAATTGGATCAGCGTCGAGAACGGATAGATAAAATAATGGTTAAAGATCCCCGGCGAATCGGCATTGATCGGGTTGGACGGGGATGCCGTCGAGCATCCGCTAAGCAGAACGACCGGGATCATCCCGATTAACATGACGAGAATGGGCTTTGCCCGCTTCTGGAGCTTCGAGTATTTTTTCAAGGTGGTCCTCCCTAATTGAATGTTGAAATATCAACGTGGGGAAGGACCGTTAGCGTCTTCATCAGGCGCTTCTTTTCGTCTGGCGATTCGCGCTATCCATCGCTGGATACCGTCGAACCGAGGCTGTTTGACAGACACGAACAAGGTTGAACCGGCCGCAGCATCTTCATGACTCCAGCGTATCGCTCGAGTAGAGAACGAGGTGAACGGAAGAACCAATATCGAAGAGATGAGACCGATCGAGAGCGCCAATTGGATAAAATCAAAAATATGCTCCAACTAAGTCCCACCTCCTTCCGATCCGCTTTGTAAATATCTTCTTCGTCAAGCGACATCTTGGCGTACTGCCGTTAAGCCTTGCAGTTCGCACATAGGCCATAATACTCGACCCGACAACTATCCACCTGGAACGCGCCGTTATTCGAACCGACGGCCATCAACGCTTCGAGGTCATTCGATTCCAGATCGTATATTTCGCCGCAAGCTTTACAATGAAAGTGCCCGTGATCCTTTTCGGCCAATTCAAAGTTGCTGGACTTGTTGCCATTGGAGAGTTCTCTGACGACGCCGATCTCCTTCAGCTTTTTGAGCGTGCTATATACGGTCATTGGGCTGACATAAGGAAATTTCTCGGCCATCATCGCATAAATCCGATCTGCCGTCGGATGCGACAAATCGAATAGAAGCTCGACGATATGAACGCGCTGGGGAGTATGACGCAGACCTTCTTTTTTCATATGGCCTAATATCGTTTCCTTACTCATCAGGTGTGCCATTTGCATCCCTCCTTACTCGTAAGCGTCAAACCTTCCCCACCTTCAAGCCCGCTAATCGCTATGAGATAATCCTCCTCAGAATCAGTCAGGGGAGGATTTTTTATGGCCAGAAAAGAT
>NZ_JBHSMH010000083.1:0-580 GCF_042655365.1 Cohnella suwonensis
GATTTCAAATTATCCGGGACGAGCAATTCTGGGACACCGCCGAAGAACTGGAAGGCGCGTACATGACCGTTTACGAATGACTGGAGGTCCTGACCCCATTGCGCTTCCGCGTAGGTGTAGCTGCTTGCACCGAGTGTGGCAACAAATAACTGAGCTTCCCGGATTTCGCCAGTTTCACCGTCAACCACAGGGATTTTTGGTCCTGCGTAGTCGATAAACAACTTCTCGCCGGCCTTGTGTTCTTGGCGCAAGGAAAGCTGAAGAGACTTCTTCCACTGGTTAAACCGCTCGCAAAATTGACTGTACTGATAGCCCTCCGGGTACAAGCTTTTGTACTCCATCCAAAGAAGCTGGAGAGTGACGCCTTTTCTTTTGGATTCTCTGTACATGAGGTTCCAATCGGGTTCTTTCCGGTTCTTGGGTCTGCCCATTACCTTAGGGAAGAGCAGGACCTCCAGCTTACGTTCGTCCAGATTTGCTGGCAGCGGCCATGGTAATCCGGCCTCAATAGCGCGCGCTAGAATGTTACTAACAGTACCGTGTGAGAGGGACAAGCTACGTGCGATTGCTCTTTCACTTA
>NZ_JBHSMH010000084.1:0-33558 GCF_042655365.1 Cohnella suwonensis
TACTCTACCAGAATGTATAAGTTTCACGCTTATCCATTTCTGAATCGTCTCCGCAAAGCTTCTTCAGCGCCCAGAGGACGCCGAAGGCGTTTTTGCTTGAAACGATCCAACGGCTTAACTCAGCAGAGTAAGCAATTGCTTTAAAGCAATTAAGTCGCACAATAAAGAAACGTTGGTAGCAGTAGTTGCTTTAAAGCATCTGCTTTGCGAGTAATGAGTCAAATCACGGAAAAATGCCTATTTAGATGCTCAAAAGCAATTAAACCGGCTTTTTTTACTTGAGCGAAGAGATTAATTGCTTTAAAGCAACTGACAAGCAAGCATGAAACAAGAAGGCCATAACTGCAAAATTCAAAGATGCAGCCACCAGACACCCGCGCATTCCGGCAAGACGGCAAGCCGTTCGCGCGCGATGCGGTCCGCGAGCCCGTCGCCGAAGAAGAAGCGGGCGAGCCGTTCGGCTTGCGCGACGTCGTCGAAGCGGTAGTCCGTCCGGAGCCACCGATGGGAGAAGCCGTAACGGTCGGTGAGCGCGGCATAATAGGGCAGCAGGAAATCCGGCGGGTTCGGCGTCTCGAAGCCGGTTCCCATCGTCTCGAACAGGATAATCGTACCGCCGGGGCGCAGCACCCTGCGCATCTCGGCGAGCACCCGTTCCAGATTAAGCTCCCACTCCGGGCTGTTCCGGCTCGTCAAGTAACAGACGCTCCAGCCGGAGACTATCAAGTCCGCGCTATCGTCCGGGAGCGGAAGCTCGCGATGGTCGGCGACGGCCGTTCTCCAGTTGCGGGCGCCGGTTGCTTCAAGATGCCGGGCGTTCTCCCGCAGCATCGCCCCGGAAGCGTCGAGCGCGACGAGCGAGCGGGCGTCCGGGGCCAATTCGACGGACAATCTGCCCGTGCCGGCGCCTATGTCGACGACGTCGAGGCCGGAGAACGGTCGGATGTCCCCGACGACGTCCGCGAGCGGCTGCTGCTTAGAGATCATTTCGTGGTAACTCGGCGCTTCTTGCGCGTAAATGCGATCATGGTCGGGCATCGTCGGTCTCCTCGCTTTGAGTGGCGGTAATCATTCGCAATGTATCGTTCACGCGATGAACCCGGGTGCGGAAGTTCCGCTTGACCAGCCAGAGGACGAGCCGTTGCTCGTCCTCCCCGAGCTTGTCGCCGATGCAGAGGCGACCGCCCGGCTTCAGCACCCGGAGCATCTCCTCCAACGCAAGCGGCTGCTGGTCGGAAGTCAGGTGACGGAAGGCGAAGCTCGTGACGACGAAGTCGAACTGCTTCTCCAAGTAAGGCAGGGCGAGGAAGTTGCCGACCTTCGTCTCGAGCGCGGGGTGCTTGCTTCTGCAGAGCTTGAGCATCTCCTTGGACTGGTCGACGCCCGACATCCGGCAGCCGGCTTCGAGGAATCCGGCCGCGAGATTGCCCGTTCCGGTACCGATGTCGAGCCCATGCTCCCCTCCGGCAGGCTTCACGCACTCGACGATGCGGCCGAGCAGTTCCTCGTAATCTTCGTAGCCGTCGAGGCGGGCATTCACCCGTTCGTCGTGCGTAGAAGCCAACCGGTCGAAGCCCCACTTGTCGGTCCATTTTCCCCGTTGTCGCTTCATCCTCCTCGATTGCTCGGCAAGCCCGAATATGCGTTCGAGAGGCAGCGTCTTCTCTTCGTCGAGCGTCGCGATCATCCCCTCGGTCGTCTCGATGACCATCTTCAGCTCCAGCCATTGTTCCATCAGGGACGCGCGCTGCAGCTCGAGCGAATGCCGGAGCTCTTCCGCTCCGCTTTTCTCCCAGTGCGCCAAGGCGCCTCCGATATCCGCCAAGTTCATGCCCGCCTCGCGCAAGGAAAGGATCGCTTGGATTCGCCAGACATCCTGCTCCGTGAATTCGCGGTAGCGGTTCGTCCGCGACTTGGCGGGCGTCAGCAGCCCTTTCTCTTCGTACAGGCGGATCGTTCTCGTCGTCATATTCAGCCGATCCGCGACTTCCTTGATTCTCATTTCGCTTCCGCACCCCCGTAGGGACATTGTAAACGTTCACGCTGCGTGAATGTAAAGCGCTATTCGGCAACGAGCGAAAATAAAAAACGAGCGGAAGGTCCGCTCGTTGCAAGATCATGAAGGAGATGGATTATTTCACGGTCGAAGCATGGGCTTGCCCGGAGGCGATCAGCTCGTTCACCGTCACGAATTCGTAGCCTTTGTCCTGCAGTTCTTCGATGATCGTCGGCAGCAAGGCTACCGTATGGTCGATCGCGTGCTTACGGCCCCCGAAGGAGTGCATCAGAATGATGCCGCCTTTATGGGTATGGCTCAGCATGTTCTTGCGCATGTCGGCGACCGAGGTGCCCGCCCAATCCCTCGTGTCGACGGTCCAGAACACGTGCGTCATGTCTTGGTCGTGAATTTCTTTCAACACGCCGTCGTCGTAGGCGCCATACGGAGTTCTCATCAAGTCGGACGTCACGCCCGTCGCCTTGAAGATCGCGTCCTGCGTCTTGGTCAACTGGTCGCGCATCGCTTGCGCCGAGAGCTTCGTCAGATCGGCATGGGACCAGGAGTGGTTGCCGACATCGTGCCCTTCCTCCGCGATCCGCTTGGCGACTTCGGGATATTTCGCGACTTGCGTTCCGACGAGGAAGAACGTCGCTTTGACGCCTTTTTCCTTCAGGATGCCGAGAATTTCTTCCGTGTATTTGCCGTCCGGACCGTCGTCGAACGTCAGCGCCACGAGCTTGCGGTTCGGGTATTGATCCTTGCCCGGGGAAACGGGCCGTTCGTTCTTCTCGGGCGGCGGCGTTAGCGGCGGTTGAGGCGGTTGAGGATTCGACGGCTGCTGCCCCCCGGGATCGGGCGACTCCGGCGGCGTCTCGAATTCGTCCGGCGCGGGCTCCGCTCCCGTTACCGAGCCGGGAACCGTTATCGTTCCGCTTCCCTCCGGAACGGCCGCTCCGCTTGTAGCGGCCGGCGTCTCCGGATCGGCATAGCTCGTGCTGATCCAGCCTCCGTGTTTCCATTCCCAAGCTCCGAACGCCGCGAATACGACGGTCGCAAGCAACATAAAACCAAGCATGCCTCGTAAGGCGCGCCTTTTTGTTTGTCTTTTTCCCCACATTGCCCGTTCCTCCACGATTTCTCATTGTCATTCAGAACGCTCGGTTGCATTCGAGTCGTTGGCTGAAGGACCTCCGACATAAGCGGATAACCGTCCACCGGACGGTATAGCCGCTCATGTTTGGCCAGTTAGAAACGAGAGTCGCTTGGGGATGATCCGGCCGGAAGGGATCCCCATCCCCGTCCGCCCGGACCGATTCGCTTTCTGTTCTTGTTGGTTATCCAATTAGACGGAAGACGGGGGAATAAAGTTCGAGAGAAAGGAGTCGAATTTTGAAAATTAATGCCGGCGGAAAAATCCCTTTTTCTTGGCGGGAGACGGCGCGGGAGTCGGAGGAGGAAGGCGAAACTCGGCTTGTTCGGCGGTTCCGGGGGCTTTCGGCTGCAGCTTGTCCAGCGCGGCCGCCAGCTGCGCGACCATCTGCCTCAGCTCGTCGATCTCGGTCCGGTGCTGCAGCACCTGCGCGGATACGACTTCGTCGGCTTTCTGCCGGACGGAGCGTTCGACCTCGTCCAGACGGGAGAGCAGTTCGCCCGCGTCCGAGAACAGCGGAGGAGGTTCAGCGGCCCGGGGGGCTTCCACGGCGTTGCCGCCCGGCAAGGAAATCTGCTCGAGCGTCTTGCCGAGCTCGATCTGGTCTTTGACGTGGAACAGCAGTTCCAGGTCGACGGAAGTGAACGCGTAATGACCGAGAGGATCCTTGCGGAACGTCGAGGTGTACTGCGAAGCCCATCGTTTGACCGTCGTTTGGCTGACGCCGAGCAGCAGGGCGGCGTCCTTCGTTTTTAACATTTTCATCGAAACCACTCCCTACAAAAAGCTTATGTTACCTAGATTCGAGGCGCGTTTCCGGCTCCCTGCGCGGACGACAAAGGTAGTGTCGGTTCGTCAAACAAAGTGATTTTTCGCACGATGGACAAGGGGGGCTTCGGAAAGGTATCGTTAGGAGGACGAAACATTGGCGGAGGTAACGCTCATGAAGCTGAAGATAGCGACGACGCAATACGGATTGGACGATATCGGTTCGGAAAGCCGGTTCTGGACGAGGATCGAAGAGAAGACGAAAGAGGCGGCCGGAGCGGGCGCGGGACTGATCGTGTTTCCCGAATACATGACGGCGCACTTGCTGAGCTTGGTTCCGTCGATGTCTCACGAGGGGGCATGCGGGTATTTGGCCGACAGGACGGACGAGTATGCAAGGTTCTTCGCGGCGCTGAGCGCCGAGACGGGGATCGCGATTCTGGCGGGCACGCACGTGGCGAGAGTAGACGGCGGGTACGCGAACAGAGCCTATCTGTTCTTCCCGGACGGGCGGATCGAAAGGCAAGACAAGGTGCATCTGACGCCGGAGGAGCAGAACCATTGGCCGCTTATCGCGGGCGAGGAGTTGAACGTGTTCGATACGGCGTGGGGGAAAACGACGATTCTCATCTGCTACGACATCGAGTTTCCGGAGTTGGCGAGAGCGGCGGCGGTGCGGGGGGCAGAACTGTTGTTGTGCCCATCCTATACGGAGACGGCGTTCGGTTACTATCGGGTCCGGTATTGCGCTCAGGCGCGGGCCGTGGAAAATCAACTGTTCGTCGCGCTAAGCGGATTGGCCGGCGAACTGACGGAAGAGCGTCCGCAGATCGACCGGGCTTATAGCCTGGCGGGAACGTTCGCGCCTTGCGATTACCCGTTCGTCCCGGACGGGGTGCTTGCGCTTGGCGAATCGAGCGAGGACGCGACCGTGCTGGCGGAGGTTGACTTCGAATTGCTTCGCGAGAACCGCGAGCGCGGCGCCGTCGCGCCGTTCTTCGACCGGCGCCCGGAGCTGTACGAACGCGAGCTGAGGAAGGCGTCGGTAGAGTGATGTTTGAACGGCAAGTTTGATAGGGCGGTATCGTTTTGTTTAAGCCTCAGTCGAATGACTGCTCGCGGATGACCGGATTGCGGCGCTGTAGTTGGGTTTAGTCGAACTACTGCTCGCGGTTGGCCGGGTTGCGGCGCTGTAGTTGGGTTTAGTCGAACTACTGCTCGCGGTTGGCCGGGTTGCGGCGCTGTAGTTGGGTTTAGTCGAACTACTGCTCTCGGTTGACCGGATTGCGGCGCTGTAGTTGGGTTTAGTCGAATTACTGCTCTCGGTTGACCGGATTGCGGCGCTGTAGTTGGGTTTAGTCGAACTACTGCTCTCGGACGACCGGATTACCGCGCTGTAGTTGGGTTTAGTCGAATTACTACTCTCGGTTGGCCGGATTGCGGCGCTGTAGTTGGGTTTAGTCGAACTACTGCTCGCGGTTGGCCGGGTTGCGGCGCTGTAGTTGGGTTTAGTCGAACTACTGCTCGCGGTTGGCCGGGTTGCGGCGCTGTAGTTGGTTCCGCTATGGATCGTAGGGTATGCATCGTGTCCGACTTGCGTGGTACTCCGAAAAATTCAGGTCCGCCAATCAGCCGCCGTCGATGCTCGTTTCTTTGGGAGGAAACCAGATCGTGCGCAGGTTGACCCAGCCTTGGGAGTTAAACGTTACGCCGCGCACGGACGGGAGGTAGGCGGTCGGCAAAGGTCTCTCCGACAAAATGTACAGTTGGCGCTCCTTGATGAGCAACTGCTCGACCTTGCCGAGCTCGAAGGAGCGGACGGTCGGGTCGGCTTCCTTGTCGACGCGGCGCAGCGCGATCTCGATGTCGATCCGGGTGTGCGCGTCGACGTGTTCGGCGATCGTCAGGTATAGATCGTACAGCCGGAGCTGCTCGTCTTGATCGCGCAAGGACGAGAACAGAATGAGGTCGGAGGCGAGGCGAACGTCGCCTTTGAACTCCTCGGGCGGCACGCAGACGACGCGGCAAGCGTAGCCTCGCTCGCCGAGCTTCGCGGCGAGCGCTTCGGCGTCCGCGCGATAAGGCGTTATCGTGGCGAGCTGCAGGGCGACGGGCTCGCCGGCCGCGTCGGCGGAGCGGCCGACGCTCTTGCCGATGCTCGCGAATAATCGAGCCCGCTCGGCCGGATCCGATAACGGACCGGTCTTCTTCGTGTTGCAGGTGACGAACTTGCGGACGGTCGTGTCGGAGTGGATATGGCTCCAGCCCCTTTCCGCCGAGGACGGACTGTGGATGACGTGGAACGGAGACAACGTCTCCGCGCCCGGGCCGCTCGCTCCGTCCATCGTGCCGCCTGTTAGCGCTGCTCCGCCCGAGTTACCCGATTTCGCCGCCCCGCCCGAGCCGCCGTCCCCGTGCGGCTTATCCGTTCCGCCCGAGGGAACGGCTTCCCAAGGCACGTGTACGATCTCGACCCGGTCGAGATGCGCCCGCCCCTGAAAGTGCGACGAGAACGCCTCCAGCACGCAGATGCCCTCGTTCATCTCCGCGACCTTGAACGGTCCCGTCCCGAGCGGCGCATGCCCGAACCGCAAGCTTCCGAGCTGGTTCAAGTCCTTCGGCACGATAGCCGCCCGGCTCGTGCACAGGAAAGGGAGGAACAGCTCGTTCGGCTCCTCCAGCGTGAAGCGTACCGTATTCGCGTCGATCGCCCGAACGGAGGAGATTCCCTTGTAAATATGGCCGTACAGCGTCCGGCGCGTGGAGCGGACGAGCCGTTCGAACGTGTAGACGACGTCGTCGGCCGTCAGCACTTTGCCGTGATGGAACAGCACTTCCTTACGGAGGTGGAACGTCCAGCCCGTGCGGCCGTCGTCCACGTCCCAAGCGTGGGCGATGCCGGGCGCGATTTCCTCTCGCCGCTGCGTTCGGCGAACGAGCCCGTCGAATACGTGGCTCGCCACGAATGATTCCGCGAGCAGGTTCATGTAGAGCGGATCGACGGTGCGCAGCGGCTGGCGAATCGGAAGGCGGAACGTATCGTACCTGCGGTCGCTGCGAATCTCGGCGTGGTGACCAAAGTAAGATAGCAGCCAGCCTTGAAGATGCTCCTGCAGCGAGGCGGAGCGATAATCGCGAAGCTCGCCGATCGCTTGCGTCATGTCTTTGCGGTTCATCGCGGCCATCATCGCCTGCGCCGCGATTTCTTCCGGTTGCACGAGGAAGCGCAAGACGGACCGCTTCCCCCGTCCGCGGCTCGCTTCCCAGGAGATCCAGCCGCTGCGGCTCATCTCCCGGACGATATTCGTCGCGTTCCGCGGCGTGCATTCGAGCAGCCGCCCGATCTCCTCGAGCGTCGTCGAACCTTCCGCGTCCCCGCCGTACCTCGCATGCAGCCGCAAGTATTGCCGGTGAAGCTTCATTATCCCTTCCGCACCCCCTTCCATCGCTAAAATAGGAAATTCCGCGCGAGATTCTTTCTCTTTATTTTCCTATTTTAACATCTACAATGGGCATTAGAAAATCCGTATCGGAGGGCTGCACGTGAGCATGGTTCCGAAAGGCGAAGGCGGCATCGCGAAAGGCCGCGCGACCATCGCGTTGGCAGGAGCTTTCGCTCTTGCCGTCGCTCATCAGTATTTGTTCTACGGTCACTTGTTCGGCGTATCGTACCCGATCTTCATGTTGTTGCTGTACGCGTACATGTTCCATGACAGAAGAAGCCATTGGCGGGAAGAGACCGGCTTCGGATGGTTCCTGTTCGTCGTCGTCTTGCTGCTGTCGCTCACTTACGCGCTGTTCGACAATCCGGTTTTCCAAGCGCTCGATTTGTTCGCGATTCCGTCCCTGTTCTTCCTGCATCTCGCTTATTCGAGGGGAGCGGGGAAGGCCGATTGGTGGGACATCCGGCTTCTGGAGGACGCGTTGCAGCACTTCGTCGCGCGGAGCCTCCGGCACGTCCCGACTTCTTTCAAGATCATGAAGTTCATGACGACGAGAAGAAGGAAAGCTTCCGGGAATAAAACGGCGCTCAAGGTGCTGGCCGGACTCGCGTTGTCGTTGCCGCTTCTGTTCGTCGTAGTGACGCTGCTGGCGAGCGCGGACGGCGTGTTCGAGAAAGCCTTGTCGGCAGTGCCGTCCTGGTGGAGCCGCCTTCCGGTCGGCGAGACGTTCGCGCGCCTGGTCTGGATTTTCGTCGCGGGCATTCTCTTCTTCTGTTACCTATGGGGCTTCGTGAAGCCGGGCATTCGGAAAACGACGGTACCGGAGACGGAAGCGGAAGACGAGGACTCGCGGACGGACGGCCTGCGCGCCGATCCGATCATTATGGCGACGCTGCTCGTCTCGGTGAACGCCGTCTACGTCCTGTTCGTCGTCATCCAATTCACGTACTTGTTCGGCGCGTGGCAAGGGGACCTGCCCGACGGCAAGACGTACGCCGAATACGCCAGAAGCGGATTCCTGGAGCTCGTCGCCGTCACGCTCATCAACTTCGCCCTTTTGATGTTCGCTTTGACGACCGGAGGCGGCAAGCAGGCCGAAGGGCGCTTGCGGCGCGCGATCTCGTCGCTGCTGTACGTGCTCGTCGGCTGCTCTGGCGTGATGCTGTATTCCGCCTACTCCCGTCTCATCCTGTATGAGGACGTCTACGGGTACACGTATATTCGTTTTCTCGTCCACGCATTTATGATCTACTTGGCGATTCTGCTGATCATCGCGGCGATCCGCATCCGGACGGACATCATCCCGCTGGCCAAGTGCTACATCGTCGTCAGCCTGGCCGCATACGTGCTCGTCAATTACGTCGGGATGGACCGAATCATCGCGGAGAAGAACATCGAGCGGTACCGGGAAAGCGGCACGATCGACCCGTCTTACTTGTCGGAGCTTTCGCTCGACGCGGTGCCGACGCTGGCGAAGTTCGCGAAGCGGGAATATCCGAGCCTGCAACCGCTTCTTGAAAACAAGCGGGACGTTCTCTCGGGATCGGGGCGCGGCTGGCAATCGTTCAACTGGGCGCGCCACGCGGCGGAGAGAGAGCTGGACCGGCTTTTCGATAAGTAAAAAGAGGAGGCTGCTCGATGGGGTACGTAGACGAGTTGAGGGAACTGGTCGGCGACAAGCCGCTAGTTCTGGTCAGGCCGACGGCGGGCATCGTGAACGAATCGGGTCAGCTGCTACTCGCCAGAGGCGCGGACGGCAAGTGGACCGTTCCGGGTGGGTTCATGGAACCGGGAGAATCAACGGAAGGTTGCTTGCGCAGGGAAATAAGCGAAGAGATCGGACTTGAGCTCGGAGAGCTTCAGCTTCTCGGCGTCTTCTCCGGATCGGAGCTTCGGACGAAGCTGCTGAGCGGGCACGAATACGACCAAGTCGTCGTGGCATACATTTGCACCGAATACGCGGGGGAGATCGTTCCCGAGGGGGTCGAGGTGTCGGAAGCGCGTTTTTTCAGCCTGCACGAGCTGCCTGAAGGAACGGACCCGTATGTGCGGGATCAACTGGAACGATGGGGACCGCGATTGGTGCAGTTGTTAAAAATATCGAATTGAACTACCGCTTGGAGGGAGGCATTGCAATGGGATATATTTCGGAACTGCGCAAGCTCGTCGGCACGAGGCCGCTCATCATGGCGGGGGCGTGCGTGCTCGTCTTCGACGAGGATCGGCGGCTGCTGCTCCAGAAACGGTCGGACAGCGGGGATTGGGGCACGATCGGCGGGGCGATGGAGCCCGGCGAGTCGCTGGAGGAAGCGGCGGCGCGCGAATTGTACGAAGAAGCGGGGCTGCGGGCGAAGTCGTTCGCGTTCGTGGCCGTTTACTCCGGCAAGGACATGTACTATAAGTACCCGCACGGGGACGAGATTTACAACGTGATTGCCGTGTACGAAGCGGAAGGGGTGGAAGGCGTTCCGTTCGTGAACGACGACGAAGGGCTCGAGCTTCGTTACTTCCCTTTGGACCGGCCGATTCCGGAACTGAATCCTTTTTCCGAATATTTGCTGCGCAAAGCGGGTTACATCCAAGGCGAGTGTTCAATAAGCCCGGTTTTCAGCACCGAGAAGGTTGAAAGAAGCTAGGGAATGAGGATCGGAGCGTAGGCAAACCTACGTGAGAACCGGAAGTCCCGTGCAGCATTCAAGATTCGACGTCGAAAAAACTTCCTGAATCGCTTCGTGATAAGAAAAACTTTTATTGAACAATTTTCGAAGATGAGCGACCACGAATAGCGGAAGTTTTTCTAAGTACAGAAAGTTCTCATTCGCTTATTGCTTTAGCGAAATAAACTTTCTGTAGCATTCAAAATCGGGCTTTTTGAACAACCTCATCCAAGGCGAGCGGAGCAAGCTTGGTGTATAATGGATGCAACGATGCACACGGGCGCCAAGCTCGAGGAAGGAAGATCAACGATGTTATCGGTGGAGGAATACAGCGTGGAGCTGGTGAAGGATCCTTTTCAAATTTTAGCGGGAAAAAGGTACGAGTTTCTGATCGATCTCGACCTGGATCTTGAAGAAGGCGACGAGCTCTATACGGACAAAGGCGTCTACGTCAAAGCGGTGTACAAAGTCGACGGAGAGCAAGGGAGCATCGTCAACTATAGCTTGCTGGAGCGCGTGACCGACCGTCCGCTCGACTTCGATCTCGAAGACGAGGAAGAAGAGGCGCTGGCGGCGTTCTGCAAGGAACATTACGTCGAAGCGGAAGACTAATCGGATACGTGAAAAGCCCTTCGGAATCGAGCGCGAACGCGGGACCGGGGGGCTTTTTGGCTTCGATGGCCGCGCCCCGAAATCGCAAGATTCACCTCGCTTACTGGAGAAGTCCATTTATTTCCGTCTATTTCGGGGCTGTTTTCGTCGAAAGCCCCTTAAATACCTGTACATTTCCATGAGCTCGCTCATCATGACCTCGATTCGGCCGAAGTAACTGGATTTTTCCAATTGGATTCGAGTGCGACGCTCTGTGTCTTTAGATATTTTTTAACTAGTGTTCTCGTAGACGACGAACAATCGAGGGCGTTAAGATCATAGCAGACTCTCTTAAAAATGGAAGAGGTGGAAGCTTGTCTTTCGTTATCCGTCTCAAATGGTTTTTCAAAGAGCGCTGGGTCAGCTACGCGGGCGCGATCGGGCTCATGACGGCGGTCACCCTGCTGTCGATGATTCCGCCCAAGCTGATCGGCAATACGGTCGATACGCTCAAAAGCGGAACGTTGACGTCCGACGAACTGCAACGGACTGTCTGGGTGCTCGTCGGCCTATCGCTCATCATCTACGTCATGGTGTATATATGGATCACGACGCTGTTCGGCAACTCGATCCTGATCGAGAAGCTGCTTCGTTCGAGGTTGCTGCGCCATCTAACGAGAATGACGCCTTCGTTCTTCCAGCGTAACACCACGGGACAACTGATGGCGCTCGCCACGAACGATATAACCGCGATCGGCAATACGGCCGGTTACGGCGTCATGACGCTCGTCAACACGCTCGTCGGCGTGTCCGTCGTCGTCGCGATGATGCTGTCGTTCATCAGCGCGAAGCTGATGATCGCCGCGCTTCTGCCGTTGCCTCTTCTCGTGGTCGTCATCAGCAAGTTGGGGAACAAAGTCAGGACGCGTTTCATCGCGGCGCAAGATTCTTTCGGACGGATGAACGATCACGTGCTCGAGTCGATCTCCGGCATTCGCGTTATCCGCTCCTATGTGCAGGAGAACGACGACCTTCGCGCCTTCGACCGTATGACGACGGAGGTGTTGGACAAGAACAGGCGGGTATCCGCATTGAACGCGTTGTTCCAACCGTTGATCTCGTTCATCGTGGGCACGAGCTTCACGATCGGCATCGGTTACGGCTCTTATCTCGTCATTCATGACGACATCACTCTTGGACAATTGATCTCGTTCAATATTTATTTAGGAATGCTCATCTGGCCGATGATCTCCTTCGGGGAGTTCATTAACGTGCTCCAACGGGGAAGCGCGTCGGCGGAGCGGCTGCAGGAAGCGTTGGCTCAGCAGTCGGACGTGCCAGAAGCTGCGGAGCCGGTCGAGCTCGAGACGCCTGCTTCGATCGAGATGAAGGCGTTGACGTTCGTCTATCCGAGTTCGGAGGCGACCAGCCTCGACCGGGTCTCTTTCCGGTTGGAACGGGGAGAGACGCTCGGCGTCGTCGGCAAGACCGGAAGCGGCAAGAGCACTTTGCTGAAGCAGCTGCTGCGCCAGTACCCGGTCGCGCCGGAATCGCTGCTCTTCTCAGGCGTGCCGGCCGAGCGCTTGCCGCTCGACCGCCTGAAGAGCTGGATCGCCTACGTGCCGCAGGAGCATTTGCTGCTGTCCAAGACGATTCGCGACAATATCGCTCTCGGCAAGCCGGACGCGACGCCGGAAGAGATAGACCGCGCGGTCGAGATGGCTTCGTTCGCGGAGGACGTCGACCAGATGCCGGAAGGGCTGAACACGATCGTCGGCGAGCACGGCGTCATGCTGTCCGGCGGCCAGAAGCAGCGCCTCGCCATCGCTCGCGCGCTACTGATCGATTCGGAGATTCTGCTTCTCGACGATTCGTTGTCCGCCGTGGACGCGCGGACGGAGAGCCGGATCATCGGCCGGCTGCGTCAGGAAAGGGCGGGCAGGACGACGCTAATCACGACCCACCGGTTGTCCGCCGTCAGCCACGCGAACTGGATTCTCGTGCTCGACGAAGGCAAAGTCCGGGAAGAGGGCACCCATGACCAGCTCATGCTGCGCGGCGGCTGGTACAAGGAACAATGGGAGCGGCAGCAGATGGAGGCGAGCTTGGAGGAATGAATACGTCCACCTTATTCGAGGAGACGCCGAACAAATCCGGGCGCTCCACGGCCCGCAGATTGCTCGATTACGCGCTCGTCTACAAGTACCGGATCATCGGGTCGATCGCCATCCTGATCTGCGCCGTCGGCGCCGACTTGGCGGGTCCCTACATTATCAAGACGATTATCGATGATCATCTGTCCGTCGGCGAAGATAAGCTTTGGCCGATCCTGGCGTTATTGGCGGCGGGGCTCGGGCTTAATCTGTTAGCCGGCTTGTGCAACTTCGTTCAATCGTACTCGTTGCAGTCTACGGCGCTGCGCATTATCAAGAACATGCGGATGGATCTCATGAGGCACGTTCAGCGAGTGCAGCTACGCTACTTCGACAATACGCCGATCGGCCAGGTCGTCTCCCGCGTCGCCAACGACACGGAAGCGATTCGCGATCTGTTCATGAGCTTCATGGCGACGTTCGTCGTCAGCTTCATCCAATTGCTCGGCATCTATGTCGCCTTGTTCATCCTGAACGCGCGGCTAGCCGTATTCGCGTTGGTGTTGCCGCCGCTCTTCGCGCTTATCATGTACGTGCACCTCAAGTACTCGAAGAAGTACATCGCGATCATGCGCGCGCGGCTGAGCGACATGAACGCGATGATCAACGAATCGATCTCGGTCATGCCGATCATTCAGGCGTTCCGGAGGGAGAAGCGGACGCTCGAGGAGTTCGAGACGCTGAACGAAGACCGTTACGTGAACCAGGTCAAGCAATTCCGCGTCTTCTCGCTGTCTTCCCGGAACATCGTCGGCACGATCGGCAGTCTCGTTACCGCGTTCGTCATCTGGTATTTCGGGCGCGATTCGATCGCCGGCGGCGCGATTACGGTCGGGGTTCTGTACGCTTTCGTCGATTATTTGGGAAGGGTGTTCAACCCGATCATCGGGATTTTCGACCAACTGACGAACGCCCAACGGGCATTCGTATCCGCGGAGAAGGTGTTCGCCATTCTCGACATGGACGGCAAAGACGTCGAGGAGACGTCGCAATCGCCGCGGCCGCAAGGCGTCGTGAAATTCGACGACGTGACGTTCGCCTATAACGAGGGAACGGACGTGTTGAAGGGGATATCCTTCGAGGCGCGCAAGGGAGAGACGGTGGCGCTCGTCGGGCACACCGGCTCGGGCAAGAGCTCGATCATCAATCTGTTGCTGGGCTTCTACGAGCCGGGCGCGGGGAAGATTACAATCGACGGCCAGGACATCTCGGCGATGTCCAAACAAGCGCTCCGCAAGCATATGGGCATCGTGCTGCAGGATCCGTATTTGTTCGCGGGCGATATCAAGTTCAACGTGAGCCTATACAACGAGGAGATTACGCTTGAGCGGGTGAAGAAGGCGCTGGCCGACGTCGGCGCGGCACCATTCGTCGAGCAACTGCCGAAAGGCTACGACGAACCGGTCGTAGAGCGGGGAAGCACGCTTTCCTCGGGCCAACGCCAATTGATCTCCTTCGCGAGGGCATTGGCGTTCGATCCGTCGATTCTGATTCTGGACGAAGCGACGTCCAGCATCGACAGCGAGACGGAGTCGCTTATACAGCGGGCGCTCAAGGTCGTTAGCGCCGGACGGACGACGCTCGTCATTGCGCACCGGTTGTCCACGATCCGGGACGCGGATCAGATTCTCGTGCTGCACCGCGGGGAGATCGTCGAGCGCGGCAACCACGACGAGCTGATGGCGTTCGGCGGGCGATATTTCAAGATGTACCAATTGCAGCGGGGCGAGAAGGCTTCGTTGCCGGTGTAGTGCGCCAACACAAGTCACAACGGTTCACAACGGTAACCAGCTCCTACTCGGGGCTGGTTTTTCTTTGCCTGAATCGTGAACGAGGTGACGAATCCCCGGTATTCCCGGTGCCGCCCAATATAACGCTATGCCATCGACTTATTTCGTGTCGAACTGCCTGTTCACACGCAATAGGGTGATGGCGTAACGTTATTCCCGCGAAAAGTGGGCAAATCGGCTCGCTTGTTAGAAATAGCGTTACGCCATAGCGTTTTCTCGCAATAGGAGGCACTTTCGAGGCGAATAGAGTGATTCGGCAGCGTTATTGCGGACAGGGGCGGGTACTTCTAGGGGAGCATGCCGACATCCGGTCGAGGGTGTCGAACATGGAGTGCCGTGCTCGCCGGCATACCATATTCCGCCATAACCGACAGCCGGTTCAAAACAAATCCGACAGTCCCTGA
Organism: Cohnella suwonensis; assembly: GCF_042655365.1. NCBI lineage: Bacteria > Bacillati > Bacillota > Bacilli > Caryophanales > Paenibacillaceae > Cohnella > Cohnella suwonensis. Next base: position 14,956 of record NZ_JBHSMH010000084.1, read on the forward strand.
TAAAACACTTTGACGGCGAAGTAAAGGAACATGGCGGCCGAGACGAGCGAAAGGCCGCGGGAAATCGACGGTTTCATCATCGACCCCGACAGGCTGCTGATCAGCGCGACGGAGAACGACCAGACGAGACCCGCGGAGAAAAAGCCGGCGACGAAGAACGGAATGCCGCCATCTTGTTTCATATGGGAGCCGGCGATGATCGGTCCCGCGACGAACGCGAACCAGGCGATGGAGGTCGGCGAGGAGAGAGCGAGGGCGATCCCGTTCCAATAATCCTTCCAGAGGGAGAGGTTCGGCTCGTTCGAAGTCCCTTCTCCATTCGCTGTATCTTTGGGGCGCCACGTTTCGCGAAGCATTTTATAGGTTAAATAGAAGAGCACGCAGGAGCCGATCGCCCACAGCGCCCATTTGACGGGAGCGAACTCGAAGACGACGCTGACGCCGAGAAGGGCGAGCGCAAGATAGAATAGATCGCCGAAGCACGAGCCGAACCCGATCATGAAAGACGGCCTGAACCCGCGTTCCATGCCCGTCTTGATCAAGGCGACGTTCACCATTCCCAGATCGAAGCATAACGACAAACAGAAAATGAATCCTTCGGCGAACGCGATAACGGCAAACATGGGCATCCCTCTGCGACTGTGTTTTCGTCATTGTATCGGATCGCGCGAATGCGGAACATGGACGAAAACGCAGAAAAGATGGGCGAATGTGCTAGTCAATGGGCAAGAATGGTACACTAGGGAGGAGAAAGCGACGATAGCCAGGAGAGGAAGAGGAGCATGAACGCATTCGAGTTATATAATCCGACCAAGCTCGTATTCGGAGCGGGGAAGGTGAAGCAGCTTGGAGAGTTGGTGAAGCCATACGGCAAAAGGGTTCTGCTTGTCTACGGCGGAGGCAGCATCAAGCGGTCGGGACTGTACGACGACGTCATGTTCCAACTGTCTGAGATCGGAGCGACCGTCCACGAGCTGTCCGGCATCGAGCCGAACCCGCGGCTGACGACGGTGAACAAGGGGATCGAGATTTGCCGCAAGGAGAAAATCGAATTCGTGCTCGCGGTCGGCGGAGGCAGCGTGCTCGATGCCGCGAAAGCGGTGGCGGCCGGCGCTCTATACGACGGCGACGTCTGGGACTTCACGATTCGCCGGGCGACGATCCAGGCGGCGCTTCCGATCGGCACGGTGTTGACGCTGGCGGCGACCGGTTCGGAGATGAACGGCAACGCGGTCATCTCGAATTGGGAAGCGAAGGAGAAGCGGGCGATCGGCAGCAAGCTCGTCTATCCGAAGTTCTCCATCCTCGATCCGAAGCTGACGTACACGGTGCCTCGCGATCAGACGGTCAACGGCATCGTCGATATCATGTCGCACGTGTTCGAGCAGTATTTCACGCTAACGACCGACATTCCGCTGCAGGAGAGATTCGCGGAATCGATCTTGCTGACGGTGATCGAGAACGGAGAGAAGGCGCTCGAGGACGGGACAGACTTCGATGCTCGGGCGAACCTGCTGCTTGCCGGAACGTATGCCTTGAACGGCACTCTTCCGAACGGCGTGTCGACCGATTGGGCGACGCACGGCATCGAGCACGAAGTGAGCGCGATCTACGACATTCCTCACGGCGCGGGACTCGCGATTCTGTTCCCGAACTGGATGAAATACGTCTATAAGGAGCGAGTCGGCAAATTCGCGCAATTCGCCGTACGCGTATGGGGGATCGATCCGTCCGGCAAGAGCGAGGATGAGCTCGCTTTGGCAGGCATCGTCGCGACCCGTGCGTACTTCACGCGCATCGGCGCGCCGGCGACGCTCGGAGAGCTCGGCATCAACGACGACCAGATCGACCGTATGGCCGAGGAAGCGACGCGGTTCGGACCGATCGGCTCGTTCAAGCACCTGGACATCGAAGACGTGAAGACGATTCTTCGGAACAGTCTGTAGGCTGACCCGGTAGAGACGTAGAACGAGAAAAAGGACAGTCCTTCGGGCCGAATGCGGCCCGCGGGACTGTCCTTTGCTTCGAGAGGGGAAGAAGGAGAATGGGGGATCCGAAAAGAATGGGACGAGACCGCTGTTGCGATGTTTTTCATCGTATAAGTTTCACTCGCCGGGGGCTGCGGTAAGGCCTGTCCCGATTTTTTGCGAAAATGGAACTTTCGGGTTCGCCGGTTGTCTATTGTCGTGAGGTGATTTGGTTGGAAGAACGGTACTTGAAAGATGCGCTCGAGGAAGGGCAGCTGGAGCATCTGATCACCGCTTACTGGAACGACGTGTGGAATTACGTCTACGTGATGACCGGGGACCGGAGCGCATCGGACGACCTCGCCCAAGAAACGTTCATCCGGGCATTCCGCTCGTTATCGAGTTACAGGGGCGACGCCTCCTATCGCACATGGCTTCTTCGCATCGCGCGAAACGCGGCGCTGAACTATAGGCGGTCGTCGTTCTTCCGGCGCATCGTGTTGTTCGGCGACGTTCCGGTCGGCCGGAAATCGCGGTCGGCGGAAACGGAATACATGGAGAAGGAACGCGTGAGCGAGATGTGGCGAGAGGTATTCCGTCTGCCGGCAAAAATGAGGGAAGTTCTTCTGCTGGACGCGAAATACGATATGTCGATCCGGGACATCGCCGAATTGCTCGGCTTGCCGGAGGGGACGGTCAAATCGAGGCTGAGCCGGGCAAGAAGCCGAATGGAGGCTTGGCTGAAAGGGGAGCTTTGGGATGCATGAGCATGAATCGAGGAAGCCGGACTGGTACTCGCAATTGAAAGAAGGCCCCATTCCGAATGCGATGCCGGACGCCCGGCAGATCGGCGCTATCGTCGACAGAGCGAGAGCAAGCTCCGCCCGCGGGAAGAAGGTCCGCTTATCGGTCGCGCTCGGCTTCTGCGTCGCGGTCTTCTTGATGATCGCCGGTTGCCTATTCGCGTATGACTACGATCGGAAGCGAGACATCGCGCAAGCGGCCGTTCCGAATTCGGCCGAATGGGCGAAGCTGCAAGACGCCGTCGAAGCGTTCCGCCGCTATCCGGAAGGGCAGATGCAAATGCAGTACGTGCAGCCTATAAGCGACGGGGTACTCGTGTTCTACCAGCGATTCTTCAAACCGGACGAGACGGACATCTCGATGGAGTATATGAGGAAAACGTTATGGGGTTGGAAATGGATTCACGGCGGCGGCGGGGGAGGTACGGCGCTAAGGGGGAAGAACCTCTTGTTCGGAGAGTACATCCCAAGCCCCGATGCTTACTTGCGCACGAAGACGCCGTTTCCGATCGTCTACGGCACGATCAAGGGCGATGCGGTACGCGTCGCGGTCTCGGGCGACAACGGATACGCCGCGGAAGCGACCGTATTTCCGTCGGGCGGACAGATGGGCTGGTTCGCTTATTGGCCGGAATCGGCCGGACGCCTCATCAAGCTGGAATCGATTGGGGCGGACGGCCGGGTGCTGGCCGAGAAAACGATCGATACGGACGAGTATCGCAACGGAGGAATGAATAGCGCGGGCGTGACTCAGGCGACCGCAACGACCGTGCCGGCGAAAGATTCCGAATAAGCGACCGGGAACAGGCGAGAATTCGCGCGGGATTTCCCGGCTTCGCGACTCCAACGTCGAGGACGACGTCGGAGTCTTTTATGCCGGAATTAAAGATATATTGAATCCATAATATGAAAACAACAAAGGAGTTGAACGAGATGCTGGATTGCGCGATTATCGGCGGAGGACCCGCGGGGCTGAGCGCCGCGCTCGTATTGGGAAGGTCAAGAAGGAACGTCGCCTTGTTCGACGACGATCAGGCTCGCAATAAGGTCACGCAGGAGTCGCACGGCTTCTTGACGAGGGACGGCATCAAGCCGAGCGAGCTTAGGGAGATCGCCCGCGACGAGCTCAAGAAATATCCGTCCGTCGTGGTGCGGGATATCGCAATCGTCCAAGCGCGCAGACTAGCGGACGGGACGTTCGTATTGGTCGCGAAAGGAAACGAACAAATACGCGCCCGCACAATCATTCTAGCGACCGGACTGAAGGAAATCTTGCCGGACATCTCGGGATTGAAGGAGCATTACGGCAAGTCGCTATTCAGTTGCCCTTATTGCGACGGCTGGGAAATCAGGGATCGTCCGTTGGTCGTCATCTCGGAGCATCCGCACGCTTATCATCTGGCGGTCATTGCGAGCCATTGGAGCATGGATCTGGCGGTGTGCACGAACGGCGCCAACGTCTTGCCCCCGGAGCAGATCGGCAAGCTCGCGAGCCGGGGCATCCGGGTGTACGGCCAGCGGATCGCCTTGGTGAAGGGGAGCGAGGGACGGCTGCAAAACATCGCGTTCGCGGACGGGACGGAGCTCGAGAGAACGGCGGGCTTCGTTGGCTCCCAGCTCGTGCACGCAACCCCGTTCGCGGAGATGCTCGGCTGCGCGATGAACGAGAAAGGCGGCATCGTCGTCGACGACGTCGGCCGGACGACCGCGGAAGGCGTCTTCGCGGCGGGGGACAACGCGACCGTGACGCAGACGCAGATCGTCTTCGCCGCCGCCGGGGGAAGCCTGGCCGCGATGGGCGTCAATGCCGCGCTGACGTTCGCGGACTTCTGAAGAGGGGGCGTCCGGAGAGGCGCTTCTTTTTCGCGCGTTTCGACACGCCACTGGAAGGAATCGACGCGGGCCCGCGCGAATAAGATGGAAGAACAGGCATCGGACGCAGCGGAATCGCGGCGGCGCGATTGCGACTCGATTTATGAATGCGATTTCATTCCCGGGAGAAGCCGCTACGGCGTCCGTCGCTCGCGGAAACGGAAAGCTTGTTCGCCATTTAAATTTTGGCACGGTGGAGGAATCCCGATGAGAAGCAAGTACGTGAATTCGCCGATGATGTACGCGTTCGGCATGCTGGCGATGATGATTCCGAGCCAGGCATTCAGCACCTTCTACAGCTACTATTACGTCGATACGCTGGGGCTCAGCCTCGCCCTCGCGACGGTCGCGCGCACCGTCTTCCTTGTCTGGGACGCGGTGAACCAGCCGCTCGTCGGCTACTGGTCGGACCGGACGAACACGAAGTACGGTCGCCGCCGCCCTTGGATATTCGCCGCGATTCCGCTGTTCATGCTGACGTTCATTATGGTGTTCTCCCCGCCGAAGGACTTGTCCGAGGTCGGACTGTTCACGTGGTTCCTCATCGCGCTCGTCTTGTACGAAGCGGTCGCGACGGTCATCTGGGTCAACTACGGCGCGCTCTTCCCCGAGCTGTTCCGCGGCGACCGCGTCAGGGCCAAAGCTTCCGCCGTCCAGCAAGGCTGGCAGATCGTCGGCATCCTGATTGGAACGGCGGCGACGCCGATCCTATACAAGGCGATCGGCTTCGGTCCGATGGCGATCGTCTATTCGTTCCTGTTCGCCGGCTTCATGCTGCTCTGCCTGCGCAACGTGAAGGAAGACGAGGAAGCGGTCAAGCTGCCACAGCTCGGCTTGAAGGAAGCGTTCCGCGAGACGTTCAAGAACAAGACGTTCTGGCTCGTCAACATCGCCAACTCGTTCGCGCAGACGGTGAACGGGCTGCTCGGAGCAACGATTCCTTTTTACGCCAAATACGTCCTTCGCATTCCCGAGGAGCAGAACACGTATTTGCTCGCCGCGGTGTTCGTGTCGGTCATCCCGCTCGTCGGCGTCTGGTTCTGGCTGATCAAGAGAATGGATCCGGTCAAAGGCTGGAGGCTGTCGCTAGTCGCCTATGCGTTGTCCGTCATTCCGCTCTGGTTCGGCACGGACCTGACGAGCGGCATTCTCGCGGGCATTCTGGTCGGGTTCGGATTGGCCGGCTTCCTCGTGACGCCGCCGATCGTGAACGGGATCATCATCGATAGCGATTCCGAGAAAACCGGCAGCCGCCGGGAAGGCGTCTATACGGCGGTCAGCGGCTTCATTACGCGCTCGAGCGGACTCATCTCCGCGGTGGCGTTCCTCATCGTCGGTATCATCTTCGGCTACGAAAGCGGCGACGATCCGGGCCCGGATCCGGAATCGACGTTCCGTTACTTGATTAGCGTCGTGCCGCTCATTCTGCTGGCCGTATCCGTCGTCATCTCGTTATTCGTACGTCTGGAAAGGAAGCCTGGTCATGAGCAACGCGCGGAATAAGCATCTGATCATCAACTGCGACGACTTCGGCCAGAGCGCGCCGATGAACGCCGCGATCATGCATCTGCTGGAGGAGAAGCGGGTCTCGTCAGCGACGATCATGGCGCCCGCGCCCGGCTTCGAGGAAGCGGCCGCTTGGTGCAAGCGCAGGGGGCAGACGAACGTCGGCCTGCATCTGACGCTCACGAGCGAATTCGACGCCGTCCGCTGGAGCAGCTTGACCGGCGATCCGTCCTTGCATGACGAGAGCGGGCATATGCATAAGACGGTCGAACAATTCGAACGCCATGCGGATAGCGCAGCGGTCGTGAAGGAATTGCTCGCGCAGCGCGAGAAAACCTTAAATGCGGGCATCTCGCTCAGCCATGCCGACAACCACATGGGCAGCCTGTACGGAACGGCGACGGGGAGGACCCATATTCCCCAAGCTCTCCGGCTATGCTCGAAGTGGAAGCTGCCGTTCCGGCTGTTCCGCAAAGTCCATCCGTCCGATCCGTTGCTGGCGGGCATTCCGGGCGTCGAAGGCATCGTCGCCAAAGCTTCCTCGCTGGCCGGCGTCATGGGGGTCGCCATTCCGGACTATCTGCTGTCGCATTCGTTCCACGTCGAAGAGGGCGAGAGCTACGATCGCTTCAAGGCGATGATGGTCGCCAAGCTGTACGATCTTCCGGAAGGCATCAGCGAGACGTACATTCATCCGGCGATCGAAGACGCGCGCTTGTCGGCGGAAGTGCCCCATTGGGAGAAAAGGGTATGGGAATACCGGCTCATGCTGGACGACGACTTCGCCTATGCCCTTCGGGACGCGGGAGTGAACTTGACGAACTACGATTACGTACGCAAGCACGGCAAGCGGTCGAGGGCGGGTTCCGTTATCGCTCTTGCCCGTGCACTTATGAGTAAATAACCATTGCGCCGGGCGATACCGCCCGGCGCATAATTTTTCCATCCGCGGCGCAACGTAGAAACGGCCGATAGACATCGGACTTCTCTACTCGGACAGGAGCTGCGCGATAGCATGAATAGAAGCAGGATCGGATTATGGGCGTGCGCCTTCGTTATGGCGCTCTCTCTGGCGGCCTTCCCGGCTGGGCGGGCGGCCGCGAAGCCGGAGTCGGGGCTCGAAGCGGCGTTCGTCCGCGACGGGGACCTATGGGTGAAGAAAGCGGACGGCAAAGAAAGACAGCTGACGCAAGGGGATCGGGTCGAACGGCCGTTATGGTCCTACGACGGAGAGTGGATTGCTTATCAAGTCGCTGCCGGCGCCCGGCAGACGTTGAAGCTGCTCCACGTGCCGACGGGAGTCGTGCGGGAGATCGCTTCGGGCGGTTGGATAACGGCGCAATGGGCGCCGGAAAAGAACGATCTCGCGTACGCGGTCGAAGGCAAGCTAAGCTGGCTGCGCGCGGACAAGCCGAAGGCCGCCCCAAGCGAGATCGCCAAGGACATCAGCGGTTTCTCGTGGCTGCCGGACGGCCGAGGCTGGATCGCGTCCACGCAGTCCAAGAAGCTGAACGAGACGGACTGGACGCCCGTCCGCATCGTCCGTTACTCGAAAGCGGGTACGCCGCCGAAGACGCTCAGGGAGCTGCCGAAGCCATCGGACGGGTTCTTCGCCGTCGGCACGAGCGCGTTCAAGTTTTCCCCTACGGGAAAATGGGTCGCTTTCCTGGCCACGCCGACCGCTTCGTTGTCCGCCGACGGCAACGCGTTGTGCCTGATGTCGGCGGACGGGGGCGCGTTCTCCAAAGCCGCGGACATGCTTAACGACGAGGAGTGGTTCCAATGGGCGGCCAAAGGCGAACGGCTCGCATATATCGAAGGCGTCGGACGGGAAGCGACGAGCAACAAGCGGTTGATGTTATTGAACTCCCCCGACGGAAAGCCGATCCGGTTAACGCCAGAAGGCTATGTAGACCAAGGCTTCGCCTGGCAGGGACCGGACCGCGTCGTCGTCGCCCGCGCGGTTGAACGCAAGGACGGTATCGGATCCTCGGCCTACCCGCCTTCGCGCCTGATCGAGTTGAAGCTGCAAGGAAATCGCGTTCGTCCGTTCCCGTTCCCGCCTGAAGGCTACTCGGATACGGATCCGCAATATTTTCCGCGGGCGGGGAGGCTCGCATGGATTCGGACGAACCGCAGCCAAGCGGACGTCCTCGTCTCCGGGCGCTCAGGTAACGGATCGGCGACTTGGATCGCGAACTTGGATCCCGTCGCCGACTATTACGGCAGATGGAACTGGGAATTCGTGCTGGCCATTCGTTCGTAAGCAGACATGGCAGTACGAGAATGTGCTGGCCATGCGCTCGTGAGCGGGCAGGAGGTACGAGGCTAGGGAATAACCTGGGCGATACTGATGTAGGGAAAAGCCGAAGCCGGGGCATGCCTGGGAGAGTCGCTCGCCCGGGTCCGCCCGAGCCTGCCCTAGCCGCCCAATCGACCGTTAAATGCGCCCGCACTCCCTCGCTTAACCATTTAACCGCCACTAGGGCGGTTAAATGGTCAAGAAACCTCAAATGCACCCCCAAAAGCAACCCCTAACCGCTCAAACGGCCGTTAAACGTGCCGCATTCCGTTTGCTTAGACGTTTAACAGCCAAAAGGGCGGTTAAAATTTCTTTTTCCAATTGTCCCAAAGAGGTCCCGTAAGCAATTGTTCTATCGATCCGGCGACGGAGTTGGATTTTCGCGCGGATTCGGGTTACGATTAGCTTTAAAATCTCGCGTGCATGCGCATGGCGCCGGCTAAGGCAGGGCGACGGAAAGGGAATGCCGATGGTCAACGCATTCGGAATCGTCATCGCAATCATTTTGATCGTATCTCTCTTCATCTCCATGTATCCCGTGCTCGGCGGACGGCCGTTCCGGGCAAGCGGGCTGCCGCTGCTTCGTTCCCCGAACTATCGCGACGGCAAGTTCGTCAATCAGATCCCGACCTACATGAACATGAGCTTCGGCAAGATGCTTAAGCTCTTATACGAGTTCATTCGGGGAAATCCGAACCGGAAGCCGAAGCGGCCGCTGCCCGTCGTTCCGCTGTCGAAGGACAAACTGTTCGCGAAGACGGCAACCGGGGAGGAGCAAGCGTCCGTTACCTGGTTCGGCCATTCCGCCGTGCTGCTTCGCATCGACGGCATGACGTTGTTCCTCGATCCGATGCTCGGGCGCGCTCCGTCTCCTTTTCCGATATTCGGGAACGCGAGGTACAGCCGGAAGCTGCCGATCGAGATCGAAGAGTTGCCGGAGCTCGACGCGGTTATTTTCTCCCATGACCATTACGACCACTTGGATTACGGCACGATCCGAAAGCTCCGCGGCAAGGTCAAGCGCTTCTTCGTACCGCTCGGCGTCGCCGCCCATCTGGAGAGATGGGGTATAGATCCCGCCAAGATCAGCGAGCACGATTGGTGGGAAGAGATCGAGTACGAAGGCTTGAAGCTGGCGACGGCGCCCGCCCGCCACTTCTCCGGACGCAACGTCGTCGGCCGGAACGGAACGCTGTGGTGCTCTTGGATCATCCAGGGCAAGAACGAGAACGTCTTCTTCAGCGGAGATAGCGGCTACGGTCCGCATTTCAAGGAGATCGGCGAGCGGTACGGTCCGTTCGACCTGACGCTGATCGAATGCGGTCAATACGACGAGCGCTGGGCGGCGATCCACATGATGCCGGAAGAGACGGTGCAAGCGAACGCGGACGTGCGGGGGAAAGCGATGGTCCCGATCCATTGGGGCGCGTTCACGCTGGCGATGCACGATTGGTTCGATCCGCCGAAGCGCGCATCCGAGGCGGCGAGGGAGCGGGGCGTGACGATAACGGTACCGCGAATCGGGGAGACGGTCGCGTTTCCCGCCGCCGATTATCCCGCGTCGGACTGGTGGAAGTAGCTTCCGGTCCCCGGCCACATTTTCCCATCGGCAATCCTCTCCTATCCTCGCATGGAAAATATGCTAGAATGGGCTTACGAATGATGTCTGTCTATTGGAGGAGAACGCGATGATCGTATTTTCCGCAGCGGAAACCGCACATCGGGAGCCCTTGCAGGGGGACGACACCAAGACCGGCCACTACGAGAAGATCAGGGAAGACATTCGCCACGAGATGAAGCTTCGCATGCGCCAACGCGACCGTTACGTCGCCCAGATGGCGGTATTGCTGACGCTTCTGTTCGTCGCGGGAGCGGCATGGGACGAATGGCTGTTGGCGCTCGTCGCGGTGCCGTTCCTGTCGGCGTTCTATACGGCGCAATTGCTATACAGCTATCGGAAGCACGATTTGATGGCCCAGTACATGAGAGAGGTCGTCGAACCGGAGCTGGCGGAGCTTCACGGCACCGATCCGGCTCGCGAATGGCAGACGTACGAGTATAAGTCGGCCGGCGCGGGCCATCTGAGGGGCTTCTACTTGTGGACGATGTGGGCGGTCGGCGCGGGAGCGCTCGCTTATATCCGGTTCAACATGGACGAGGGCTTGCGCGCGGCTTTCTACGCTTGCGCGGGAATCGGCGCGCTCGGCATGCTGCTGGTCACGGCCGCTTTCGCGGGCGATGCGTCCAGAAGGCGAAGAAGCAGGCGCAAAGGGGCGTCGCAACGTTCGATATCCGGCACGTATCTGTCTTAGTTCGAGGAAAGCGGAGGAGGAGCGGCATGTTGCCTTTTACGGAACGGGTGGTGAATATCATTCGGGGAATCCCGGAAGGGCGCGTCATGACGTACGGCCAGATCGCGGAAGTCGCGGGCAGCGCCCGAGGCGCGAGGCAAGTCGTGCGAATTCTTCATTCTCTGAGCGAGAAGCACGGCCTGCCCTGGCATCGGGTCGTGAACGCGAAAGGGGAAATCGCCCTCCAGGACGAGGAAGGCCGCTATTCGCAGCGCATGTACCTGGAGAGCGAGGGCGTCGAGATCGGCTTCGGCGGCAGGATCGACTTGGACGAGTACCGGTTCATTCCCGAAGACCCCGCTGCTCGTAAAGCTTGACGATCTCGACGATCACTTTCGTCGCCTGAACCATCGTGTCGACGGACACGTACTCGTAACGGCCGTGGAAGTTCTCGCCGCCGGCGAAAATATTCGGAGTCGGAAGCCCCATGTACGACAGCTGCGAGCCGTCGGTGCCGCCGCGGATCGGTTGGACGAGCGGCTCGATGCCGAGGTTCGTCATCGCTTGATAGGCGATGTCGAAAACATGCTTCACAGGCTCGATTTTCTCGCGCATGTTGTAATACTGGTCTTTGATCTCCAGCAAAATTCTCTCTTCTCCGTAAGTCTCCTGCAATTCCACCACGATCGCCGTCATTTCGGCTTTCCTCGCTTCGAACCGTTCCCTGTCGTGATCCCTAATGATGTAATGAAGCTTCGATTCCTCCACGTTGCCGCTGACCGAGACGAGGTGGAAAAACCCTTCGTAATGCTCCGTATACTCCGGTGCCTCCTCGGCGGGAAGTCGATTGTTGATCTCCATCGCGATTTTGGCGGAGTTGATCATTTTGCCTTTGGCGGTGCCGGGGTGCACGCTCTTGCCGTAGCAGGTAATGCGGGCGGCGGCCGCGTTGAAGCTCTCGTATTGCAGCTCGCCTAGCGGACCTCCGTCCATCGTGTAGGCGTATTTCGCGTCGAACGCCGCGACGTCGAACTTGTGCGGGCCTCTGCCGATCTCTTCGTCCGGCGTGAAGGCGACGCGAACGCGGCCGCGCTTGATCTCCGGATGTTGAATCAGGTAGTTCATCGCCGTCATGATCTCGGCGATGCCCGCTTTGTCGTCCGCGCCGAGCAGCGTCGTGCCGTCGGTCGTGAGGAGCGTCTGGCCTATGTAGCCCGCCAACTCGGGAAAGTCCCGCGGAGACAGAACGACGTTATCCCGTTCGTTCAGGACGATGTCGCCGCCGTCGTAGTTCTCGACGAGCTGCGGTTTGACGTCTTTGCCCGTCAGGTCGGTCGCCGTATCGACGTGGGCGAGGAAGCCGATCGTCGGCACTTCTTTATCGGTATTGGCGGGCAAGGTGGCCATGACGTAGCCGTTGGTGTCGATCGTGACGTCCTGCATGCCGATCTGCTTCAATTCTTCGACGAGCATGCGGCCGAGTACGAGCTGGCCTTCCGTCGTCGGGCACGTTTGGTTGTTCTCGTTGGATTGCGTATCGACTTGCGCGTAGGTTTTGAATCTTTCGACGATCTCGTTTTTCACGTTGTACTCAGCTCCTTGCCTTTATTGTACCAAAGTTCGGAGCCGGGATGAAAGAAGGGGGACGACGTTGGGGGAGGTCGTTCGGTGCGGCCGGAAGCGTCGGGCGCGGCGGGATACGGGTAGGATGGGCAAGCCGCGCGCTACAGGGTCGCTTGGTTTCGCGTTAAGTTCTTGCTTGTTCGATGGCTTGTTTCACTTCGTCGAAAATAGCGGCGATCTCGTCATCGTCCGCGCTCGACGCGTCGTAATCGGACAAGGCGCTCTTGATCGCGCCGAACGATTGGGCCAGAACGCTCGTACCGTCGTCGTCGGAGGACGAGATCGAATCGATGAAGCTCAGTCCGGACTGCAGCCGCGCGAGCAGCTCTTTCTTCTGATCCGTCGTCAGCTCGCTATCGGCCTCTTCGGATTCGCCTTGTTCCGCGCCTTCGGCTTGGCCGAGGCCCGGCGGAGGGGGCGTGCGGCCCATCGCTTTCATCATCGGGGGCATGCCGTCCCCCATGGGAGGTCGGCCGGCGGCGTCGTGTTCCGGACCTGGCGGCCGCATGCTCTCCATCGTTTGCGCGATTTCGTCGAACAACGCCGAGATTTCGTCGTCCGTCGCGCCTGATGCGTCGTAATCGGCAAGCTCGTCTTGAATGGCCGCCAGCTCCGGCGGCAGCTCGGGAGCTTGGCCGGCCGAAGCGGCGGCTCTCATCGTGCCGATGTCGCTCTTCAAGCTCGTCAGGATGTCTTTCTTCTGGGCGGCGGTCAAAGCGTACGTGCCGCTCGTTTCGTCCGAATCGGCGTCCGCGCCGGAATCGCCCAGGGATGTTCCGTCGGTTGCGTCGGCGCGGGCGAGGCTCGCGAGGAAAGACAAGCCCGCCTGGCTGATCTTCAGGGAATCCGATTCCTGTTCTTGTTGCTGCTTCGCGTGCCGATGGGCATGGTGGACGCGGGTCTCGCTTGCGTCGCTCGATTGTCCGGCCGTCTTCGACGCGTAGGCCGCGGTATTGCCGTTAATGGATAGAGACAATGGCGGAGCTCCTCTCGGGTTAAGTTGCTGTCGTAGCCGCGGCAAGCCCACAAGCATTGTACGACAACAACCTGAAACCCTACTGAGCGCAGCCTGAAAGTTATTTCATTCCATTCTCGGAATGGAGGTTCAGAATTTCCTTGATCCGGCGCACGCGGGACGCCGAGATCGGGTTCGCGAACGAGCCGTCCTCGCGAACGGCGGAGCCGAAGTGGACTTCGGGCACCCCGGTTTCGCGGAGGACGAGTCCGAGCGTATCCGCGTCGAGGCCGTGACCGGCGAGAATGCGGATACTCGTATGCCGGGCGGCCTCTTGCAGCTCGCGCAAACGGGGAAGCGCTTGAGGCGCCGGCTGGCGTCCGCCGGAAGTCAGAATGCGGTGGATGCCCGGATAGGACGCGAGCGTTCGCAGCGCGTCGACTTGGTCGTCGATCTCGTCGAACGCGCGGTGGAAAGTGACGTCCAACCCGGCCGCGTCAGCGGCGGCGAGCACTTTCTTCAGCAACGGGACGTCGACGCCGCCGGCAGCGTCCAGCCCGCCGAACACGATCCCGGCGGCGCCGGCGCTGCCGATCGCTTCGATATCCCGCAGCATGACGGCGATATCGTCTTCGTCGTAGCGGAACGATTGGCTATGCGGGCGGACCATGACGTTGACGGGAATGCGGGAAGCGGCGACGGCGGCTTCGACGAGGCCGATGCTCGGCGTCAGCCCGCCTTCGGCGATGCCGGTGACGAGCTCGATCCGGTCGGCCCCGTATTCGTTCGCGGCTTTCACGTCCGCGAGGTTGATGGCGATCACTTCGAGCAGCATGGGAGGTCTCCTTTGGATGGGGTAGTTCGGCGTTCCGATAACCCGATCATAACAAATATTGGCCGCGGAGGTGTCGAAATATAGAGATTCGCGGACGAGGCAGGTGAAGTCTGAACCGGCGGAGAAGAGAATACAATGTAAAACGAGCATAATCATGTAAGCGCATCCATTGCTACGGCTCGATCCGGGACGGAGGGCGATCACGATGGGAACTCGTTTGTTATCCGAGCATATGATCAAGCAATTGCAACCGCGTCTGAAATACGTAAGAGCCTATACGACGGGCAAAAACAAAGCGACGCTGTACGCCTGGGACGACGATCTCGGATTGTCCGAGTCGGATGCGGGGGAGCTTCAGCGGTTCGCCGACAGTTATTTGCCTCCGTACGTCTGCTACCGGGTCAAAGCCTATTCCGAGCTGCAGCGGGACGGCGTGCCGCCGGCGGGCGAGCTGCCGGAGTGGATCGTCGAGGCGGCCATGAAACGGGATCTCGATCAGGACGGAGTGATTGCCGTCATGAACGGGATGCTCGGCAACGGGGGTATCGTCTTCAGCCGTTACGATTTCAATTCCGGGACGCTCCATTTCAATATACACACGACGACGGCGCTCACGGATATCGAGAAAGAATTGCTGGACCGGTATTTGTCCGAGATCATCCCTCTTGGCACGCGATGCGAGCTCGCTTATTGGAGCGGGAACGAAAGCTCGCGCCTTCGGTCGGGCTGAACCAGACGGACTCGGGCCGATCGGTAGCGCAGGAAAGCCATGGCTCTGGCTAGCGCGAGGGCATGGCTTTCTTGCGCGAGTCAGCCAAGCGAGAAGCGCTGCCGGTATTGACGGGGGGAGATGCCTTCGACCCGTTGGAAGCGCGAGCTGAAGTACGCGGCCTGGTTAAAGCCCGTTTCCTCGGCGATCCGGGCGATCGGGAGATCCGTCTGCATGAGCAGCAGCTTGCTTTGCTCGACCCGGTACCGAAGCAAATATTCCGTCGGAGACTGCCCGTATTCCCGGTTCATGCACCGCGCGACGTAGACGGGGTGGAAATTCAGCGTTTCTCCGAGCGCCTGCGCGGTGATCGCTTCTTTGTAATGGCTGCGCAAGTAGGCTGCGGCCTGCTCGGCGCACGCGGTGGCGGGCGCCGAATGGGCGGCTTCGACGCTGGCGGAGAGCAGCCGAAGCACGTCTTGGAACAGCGTCTGCTCTTTGAAGCGGGATGACGGGAGATGGGCTTCCGGGCCGAGCGCGGCGATCTGGCCGAGAAGCTCTTCCATCTTGCCCGGTTGAACGACCGTGGCGCATTGGGGGACGAGCAGCGGGAATGTCCCGGCGCTGAAGTTGAGCGATTCGTCCGAAGCATCCGCCGTTTTCGGAGGGAGCCGGAGCGGAACCGAATCGGTGGCCGCCCAGCCCGAGGACGCCTGGAAGTGAAGCCAGAAGTAGTCGGTCGGCTCGCGGCAGCCTTCCGTGGCGTAATGGTAACAGTCCGGCCGGAGAATAAGAGCCTTGCCGGCCGTCACTTCGTAATGGCGGACTTCTTCTCCCATATAGAGGCAGCCCTTCGTCACGACGAGCAGATCGAACAATCGGATGTTTCTTCTGCTTACGTGCTTTTCTCCGATTTGGAATACGGTTCGTCCGCTGGCGATATAGTACGGCAGCGGAGGGACGGTGAACTCGAGCAAGTTCATGACGGGACCTCCGGATCGAAAGTTGGAATAATGAAAATCTAGGTTGGAAACGTGACACAAAGATTTCGATAATCCCACTATAATTTGTTGTGGATACGATGTCTAACGTAGATTTCGTTCCGGAACATCTTGGATTTACTGGGAGTTGGAATCGTGAAATCAACGAAAAATTTCGGCTTATGGGCGCTTGCTTGGCCGATCTTCATCGAATTATTCCTGCAGGCGCTGCTCGGCATGGTCGACACGATCATGGTCAGCCGCATTTCGGACGACGCCGTTGCCGTCGTAGGGCTGTCGGGCCAGCTGTTCAACGCGTTGACGACGCTGTTCATGACGATAGCGGGAGGGGCGGGCATTCTCGTCGCGCAGAAGCTCGGCTCCAAGCGAGGCGAAGACGCCCGGACGATCGCGATCATGGGCTTTACTTCGAGCTTGGCGATCGGGCTCGTCATCAGCCTTCTTCTCTATACGCAGTCGCACGCCATAGCCGGTCTCCTGCACGTGGAAGACGATCTGCTTCCTCTATGGAACGTCTACGTCCGCAACGTCGGCGGAGGGATGTTCCTGCTGGCGACGATCGCGTCCCTCAGCACGGCCATTCGCAACACAGGCAACACGAGGGCCCCGATGTACACCGGCATCGCGATGAACGTGCTTCATATTTTCCTGAACTACGTTCTCATCTTCGGCGAGCTCGGGTTTCCGAAGTGGGGGTTGGCCGGCGTCACGGTATCGGATAACGTCTGCCGGTTTCTCGCCGCGCTCGTGCTTCTTTACGTGTTCGTCCATTCCTTCGAACGGAAGATCGTCTTGTTCGATCTGAAAATCTTCAATCCGAAGCTGTTCCGGGAAATTCTGAAAATCGGCTGGCCGATGGGCGTCAACATGGCGGGGTGGTTGTTCTCCCAGCTGGCGATCTTCGCTTTCATCGCCATGCTCGGGGCGAAGGAGCTCGCGGCTCGGACGTACATGAATACGATGGAATCGTTCTGTTTCATGCTAGGCTACGCCGTCGCGCTCGCGATACAGATCCGCGTCGCCCATCTGTTCGGCGCCGCCCGTACGCGGGAAGCGTATAGCGAAGCCTTCCGCGCGCTCTATATCGGTCTTGCACTGGTCACGTCCAACGCGCTGCTGCTATACGCGATCGGTAACTCATTCCTTCGGGTGTTCACGACGGACCCGGACATTCTTGCGATCGGGCATTCGCTGCTCGTCTTGAATCTGATTCTGCAGCCGGCCAAAATGCTCAACATGGGCATGAACAACTCGCTGAGCGCCGTCGGGGATACCCGGTTCACGATGGTCGTGGCGATCGTGTCGATGTCGCTCGTCGCGACGGGATGCTCCTACTGGTTCGGCCTTCAGGCGGGATGGGGATTGATCGGCATTTACTGCTGCATGATCGCGGACGAAATCCTGCGCGGCGTCGTCGTGCTGTTCAGATGGCGAGGCAAGAAGTACTTGCTGCGGGCGAAGACGGAAACACGCCCGCCTTCGGCTGATTCCGAGGCGGCGGCCTTGCCGGGCTGATCCGCGCGGGGGAGCCGTTGAGCGAGTTGGCAAAGATGAGCGGTTGCGCGGCGGCAAGCCCCTTCGTTACAATAGGACGATAGGGGGTGAGCGGAATGGTAGCGTCGAATAAGAACGCGCAGATCGGTCCGCCGCGTTTCGCGGTCGCGGTGCATATTTTGGTATGGCTCGCGAAGTGCGGGTGCGTCGTGTCTAGCGCGGAGATCGCGGGAGAGGTGAACTCGCACGCGACGTTCATGCGCAGGGTGCTTGCGACATTGGCCCAAAGAGGCTTCGTGGAAGCGCGCGAGGGCAGGGACGGCGGATACAGCTTGAAGATGCCGCCGGATCGGATTACGCTGGCGGACGTGTTCGCCGTGGTCACCTGCGACGGCTCGGAAGCAGCGGAGCATTCGGATTGCGGGGCGGAGGGCGAGAAGCTCGACGATCGGTTGGTGGAGATTATGGCCGAGGCCGAAAGACGGACGTTAGAGTACTTGAAACAGCATACGATAGCGGATTTCATTTAAGGGATTGACAGCCTCGCGAGCAGGCTTTAATATGTGCTTAGAACAGATGCAGTTAACGGACGTTGGCTGCATTTTATTATGAGCGATACTGTGCCTAATGAGGGCTCAGTATATCGATAACAGGGGGAATTGGGAATATGGATATCGTATCTTACATTTTGCAAGGTTTGCTCGGTTTGGCGTTCTTGGGAGCCGGATTCGGTAAAGTCAGCGGGTCCAAGATGCACGTCGAAGGTTTCAAAAAATGGGGACTGCCGCAATGGTTCCGCGTCTTTACCGGTCTCGTCGAGATCGTCGGCGCGGCGGGCTTGATCGTCGGCTACTGGGAACCGAGCTGGGCCGCGCTGGCCGGATTGGGCCTCGGCGTGACGATGGTCGTCGCGATGCTCGTGCACGTCAGAATCAAGGACTCGATGAAGGAAACAATGCCTTCGATCCTGCTGGCGATTCTGTCGCTCGTCGTGTTCGCGATCCAAGCGGGCGATCTGGCGGATTTCCCGGGCTTCTAAGAGTTGGCGGGTGAAAACCTTCGCGCAGCGTGCTGCGCGAAGGTTTTGTGCGTTTCATACTGGGGAACGCGACAAGGGTGCGTCCGCTCGGAGTTACTTGCTCAGACGCATTAGCATTGCATTAAAAGAAGAGCCACATGTCAATCCCCGTACACCTTCCTTGGAAGGTGATCTGAATTTTCTGAAATTTAGCTTTTCGTTCAAAA
>NZ_JBHSMH010000085.1:0-986 GCF_042655365.1 Cohnella suwonensis
GGTGTGAAGCATGCGGATCGCTATGAGCCCAATGTGAACCGTACGTATTACGAAATGGCATCCCATTATGGTAGTGCCATTCTGCCGACAAGACCTCGGAAGCCAAAAGATAAAGCTAAGGTAGAAGCAGCTGTTCTACTTACCGAGCGCTGGATCTTAGCGGCACTACGAAATCGACGTTTCTTTAGCCTGGCTGAGTTAAACGAGGCGATTCGTGAGTTGTTGAATCGCTTGAATGAGAAACCATTCCAGAAGATGGAAGGATCTCGAAAGCTCTTGTTTGAGAGTCTGGACAAGCCAATTCTTCGGCCACTTCCGCCCAAGCCTTATGAATTTGCATTTTGGCGATTATCCCGAGTCAACATCGACTACCACATTACCGTCGAATACGTCTACTACAGCGTGCCCTACACCCTTGTGAAGCACGAAGTTGATGTAAGAATGACGGAAGGAATCGTCGAGATATTCCACAAAGGCAGTCGAGTTGCTAGTCATCGCCGGGCATACCGGAAGGGACAAATGGTCACCGATCCTCTCCATCGACCCAAATCCCATCAGAAACATATGGAATGGACGCCTTCACGTCTTATCGATTGGGGCAAGAGTATGGGCCCGAGTATCGGCAAGCTCATCGAAGAAATATTGGCTCGTAAGCCTCATCCCGAGCAGGGTTATCGCAGCTGTCTAGGCATTATCAGTCTCAGTAAGAGGTTTTCTACGGAAAGACTAGAAGCCGCAGCCGCTCGAGCCATCGCCATCGGTGCCTTCTCCTATACCAGTGTCAAATCGATTCTGGAGAAAGGAATGGAGCAGTTGGAGCTGCCTTTGTTCATTCCGGAGACGCCGACACCCGTTCATGAGAATGTGCGTGGCGCGTCTTATTACCAAGAGAACCGTTCTAGCAAGTTCGTTCATTAGCTCTATATTCAGCGAACCAGCGAGCTCTCGCCGGTTCGCCCAATCGGAGGTAGACTCTGTGTTAACTC
>NZ_JBHSMH010000086.1:0-5010 GCF_042655365.1 Cohnella suwonensis
CTACCAGAATGTATAAGTTTCACGCTTATCCATTTCTGAATCGTCTCCGCAAAGCTTCTTCAGCGCCCAGAGGACGCCGAAGGCGTTTTTGCTTGGTATGGCGAAGTGGGATGAGAACGGGCCGTTAAGCGAACATGCTATAAGGCATGTTCGTAGGCCCCGGCGTGATAGTCGCTATTGTCGTGGCCGTACGATTCAGTACGGCCACGCTGCGACGGAGCGAATCCCACTCTCTCCGCCACTGTTTATTACCCCTTTAATCACGAAAGTCGAGGTCATCGGTAATTGCCGATGGTTTTTTTGTTGACTTTAGAACGGTTAAGCAAAAAAGGAAGAGCCGAGCGGATCGAAAATGGGGATCAAGCGTTCGTATGAAGTGATTGTCCTTTTCTTTACATCATGGTAAAATTAGCTAACGGGTGTATGCCTCAGCCTTATTTTTACGGGGTATTTTTATCTCAGGATAGAAATACTGTAAAGATACGGAGGTGGAGGGTATGGCTCAAATTATATATTTTAGTCATGTCAAAGAAAGGCTGGCGAAAAGTATGTCCGTATTGAATCATGCCCGTGCCGCATTTAATCGTCCAGACCCTGAAGGCAAGGCAACCAAAGAGTTGAATAAATATGACCTGATGCATGATTATCCCATAAATCCTTTGATAATAACGAAGGGCGAGGGCGTTAAGGTAATCGAGCATAACTTTAATGGGAATGATATTTCGGGTATTATTTCAAAACAAGACGATAACGTGACCATCTACATAAATAGGAATGAGCCGCCCGCCAGACAAAAATTCACGATCGCCCATGAACTCGGTCATTTATTTTTGCACATGACGGATGAAGACGGGAACTTTTTAGATAACTCCGTGAGCTTATACAGGACGAATAACTCTACGATGCCTTTACCGGCGGAAGTTGCGAATCGGGAAGCGGAGGCGAATCGTTTCGCCGCGGCGTTATTAATGCCCAAAGACGCAATAGAGTTCGAATGGCTCTTTGCCGACAGCGTCGAAGAAATGGCTAAAACATTTGAGGTTTCGGAGATTGCCATGAAAATACGACTTAAATCTCTGGGAATCATAAAATGAGGCCGACCGATGAAATCAATCGTGAACTTCAAGAACCTTCGCCAAAAGTAGCGCCGGGTACTTCCGGAAATTCGTTTCAGGCGGGTTCGATCACCGCGGATGAATTAAATCTTGCTCTGGGGGCAGGCTTAACGCCTGCATTAGGTTCTTCTCCCCGCGGAAATTTAGGAGAGTTAAGTCCGGAGCACTTTGAGCGTCAACGCATTTTGGAAGAAGATGACGAGCGTAGGGATATCGAGCGAAAGACGCACGCGCTTTGGATGACCCAAGAGAAGTCGGAGCGGAGATTGCGGACAGGGGTGGCTATCGGATTAGGCATTTTTCTCGGATACGAATTATATGTAGGCAATCGCGCATTTCTCAAGATCGGCGAAGGGGCAATGGTGTTTCCTAAATGGACCGTTCAAATCTTTTTTCTCGGCATGTACGGCCAAATTAGCACGATGGCCTATTTCGTCGTAAAAAGTCTATTTCCAAGGCCCAAATCGGACTCCTTATCGGCAATTAGAGAAATGGTTAAGAACAATTACCGCGACCCGAATAAGGGTTCGAATGCAAATAAACAAAGAAGCAGAAGAAATCAAGGATGAATATGCATCGTCGAAGCCGACCCTCCGGGGTCGGCTTTTCTGCGTCCATATGGCCAGCGGGCAAACGCGAATAAGAACGTCCCAATGGGTCAACCTAACGAAGCGGAGGTGCATCATATGGCAAGCAACAACGAATTTAACGTTCCTCAGGACGGCTTGGCGGAGGCGTGGCAGAACGCGCTGCCGGAGTGGCTTCGCGGGGGCGATCAAGCCGAAGTGCGAATCGATGGGGTAGATCCCCGCGCGCTTAACGTGACGATCAAGACGGCCGGCCATCAGAAGATGGAATTCGACTTCGCGATTCGTTACGTCGACAGTCGGGAAATCGATATTCAATTGACCGACGTGGAGAAAGACGGGCAGACGGTGGACGAGAGAAACGACGTCATCCAGGGGTTGATCGGCGACTACAGGCGCCATCTGCACGAAACCGCGCAAGCGCTGCATCATTATACGCATTCTTGAAGGAGGCCACGGAAGTGTCCGATTCTAACGGGTTCGCAGATAAGAATTTAAGCAACGTCGTAGAAGATCTGGAGCAAAATCCGGTGAACTCGCAGCACGCGAAGCAATTGCAGCAGAAAACGAACGATCGCCGCCATCAGGACGCGCTTAACCACGATAAGCCGACCGATCAAAAGCATTATAAATCGTAGGAGGACTCGCGAAGCATGAGCAAACCGAAGTCGCAGCCGGTACCTAACCCGGAAGAGGAGCACGGCTCCCGCCATTCGACGGTCGAGCAAGAGCCGATCGCGCCGCTGAACGGATCCAAGAAGATCAAGAATCGGAACCATACGAGGCACAATAACGGGGAGGGCTGATCACCGCTCGGTCGCCTACTCGGGCGCTAGACCCGTATACCTAGAATCCCGGCGGAGAGCCGGGATTCTTTTGCATGCGCAGACTAGTCGTATTCTCCCATTGGTTTACCCCCTGTAAGTATATTGGTATAATGGAGTTATCGCACATGAAGGAGGACCCTACATGATCAAAGAAAACACTCTAGCCCCGCCTGGCGTCGCGAACAAGCTCCATAACAAGCAAAGTCCATGGGAAGTCGCAAGGCGAATCCTATTCATCGTCATCGGCGCGGTGCTTGTCGCCGTCGCGCTGGAAATCTTCCTCATCAACAACTCCATCATCGACGGCGGCATTACAGGCATTTCCATCATGTCCTCGCACTTGTCCGGCGCTAAAATAGGTATCTTCCTCTTCGTACTCAACCTTCCCTTCTTGATCATCGGTTATCGGACTATCGGCAAAACTTTCGCGCTATCCACTTTGCTCGGCGTCATTACCCTTTCGATCGCCACCACTTTGCTTCACCCGGTTCAACCTTTTACGGACGACGTCTTCTTGGCGGCGGTATTCGGGGGTATTTTCCTTGGCGCGGGCACGGGTATCGTCATTCGGGCGGGGGGCTCGCTCGACGGCACAGAGATCGTCGCGATCCTTCTTAACCGGAAGCTGCCTTTCTCGGTCGGCGAGACGGTCATGTTCATCAACTTCTTCATTCTCGGAAGCGCGGGCTTCGTCTATAGTTGGGATCGCGCGATGTTTTCGTTGATCGCCTACTATATCGCGTTCAAAGTGATCGATCTGACGCTCGAAGGCTTCGACGAATCGAAATCCTGCTGGATAATCAGCGACCACTACAAAGATATCGGTGACGCGATCTCGGCTCGGTTGGGACGCGGCGTGACGCTGTTGCACGGCGAGGGCGGCTATTCCGGCGAACAGAAGAAAGTGATCTTCGTCGTCATTACCCGTCTGGAGGAAACGAAGCTGAAGACGATCGTGAACGAACTTGACCCGTCGGCATTCCTGGCGGTCGGCAACATCCACGACGTCAAAGGCGGCAGATTCAAGAAGAAAGACATTCATTAACAGCAATTCCGGCATCTCTCTCTTTTTAACAATTCTTTAACACGAAAAGTCTTTTCGCGACCGCGAAATTAAGATACAATGAACTATGTTTCATTGACTAAAAGGGAAAGATACAGGAAGGGGTTAAAGTACTTTGTTTAATCGTAAAATGGGTTTCGCGATCGTAGCGGTGTTGTTGTCGGTTGTGCTCGTGCTGAGCGGTTGCACGAAGAGCAAATCTCCGAAAGACGCGCTCCAGGCTTCGATGACGAAATCCTCGGAGATAAAGTCGTATAATTTCAAAGGAAGCCTGAAGATCGAAGATCTCGACATTCCGGAAGACGCGATGGCCGAGGAAGGCGCCGCTCAAGGCGTTAACATGTTGAAGAACGCCGAGATGAGCTGGACGGGCGCGTACAAGAGCGATCCGATGACGCTCGAATTGAACTTGCAGCTTGCGCTTAAAGGCGACCTGGCGATCACGTTTAACGTGCCGATCATCATGACCCAAGAGAAAGTATGGGTGAAGGTGCCGAACATTCCGATGCTCCCGATTCCGGAAGACATCATCGGCAAGTTCGTCGAGCTCGACCTGAAGAAACTCGCGGAAGACGCGGGTCAAGAAATGCCGAGCATGGATATCGGCAAGTCGCAGCAGTTCAGCAACGATCTGATGGGCATCATCTTCAAACATATCGACGAGAAGCAATATTTGTCCGACATTAAAGCGGAAGACGCCGGCATTCCGGATAGCGTCGACGCGAAACAAGTGGTGCAATTCCACGTCGATCAAACCCAGATCGAGCCGTTCGTGAACACGGTCATCGAGAAGATCGCTCCGGAAGTGATCGACTTGCTGTCCAAGAACGAAGAATACCGCAAGCTCTTCCAAATTACGCAAGAAGATCTGGACACGGCGAAGAAAGAACTCGCCGACGCGGACAAAGGCGAGATCAAAGACGGCTTGGCGGAAATGAAGAAAGAACTGAAGAAACTCGATATCAAAGCGAACATCGGCATCGACAAGAACGAATTCCCGATCTACACGGACGCGACGATCGCAGCGAACGTCGAATCCGAAGAATTGACGGGCGGCGTGACGCTTCGCGTCGTATCCGAAATGTCGAACATCAACAAAGAAGTGAAGTTCGAGAACGAAATCCCGAGCGGCGACAACGTCATTACGATGGATGAGCTGGAGGAATTGACGGGCGGCATGTTCGGCGCGGGTCTGGAAGACTTCGACGACGGCTCGCTCGACGAAAGTCTGCTCGACGAAGGCGCGATCGAAGAAGGCGTTACGGACGAAAGCCTGTAATTCACGAAATACGGATAGAGCGAACCCCCTCGCGATCGATGGAGGCCACTGAAGAACTTACGATTTTTCGAAGTAAGAAATAATGATTAAACGAAAAGACGACTTTTCATCCCATTTATTGGATGAAAAGTCGCCTTTT
>NZ_JBHSMH010000087.1:0-611 GCF_042655365.1 Cohnella suwonensis
AATTACTCTTTATATGCAGCCGAAATAAATGGCGCAGTTTAACTGCTGAGAAGATCTTTGATGGCTACAATGGTTATGAAGTTCGCTCTGCCGGTACTGAAGAAGGAGCAAGAATTAAGGTTACTGAAGGGCATATTGGATGGGCAGATTTGATTTTTGTAATGGAGAAGAAACATACAAGAAGGTTGAAAGACAAATTTTCAAGTAATCTTTTACAGAAGCAATTAATCTGTCTTGATATACCAGATGATTATAAATTTATGGATGAAGAGTTAATAGAAATATTGAAAACAAGAGTATCTGAATATATTGAAGTGCCTGAATAATGGAATGAACATAAACATGAAAATAATGATATTGAAATCAAGGAAATAGAAGAGCATTTTGAAAGTAACTCAAGAAGCCCCCGACATCATATAACACCATGTTCACGCATCGGCGGACGAGCCGCCTCGGTCCGGCAGGAGTAGGGAAGCAGATTCGAGTGGAGTATCTCAGCAGCAAGGAAGCGGAATCAGCCGGACACATCCGCACCGACTAACTGCGCATTCGCGCAGCCGGCGACTTTGTCGCCTTAAGTCGGTGGGACGTCGTGAACACATGAACGTTAT
>NZ_JBHSMH010000088.1:0-12764 GCF_042655365.1 Cohnella suwonensis
AGTTCCCCGAAGAGCGGCTGCGGTTCATGGCCGAAGATAGCGGCATCCGCCTGATCTGCGCGCAGCGGCGCTGGCTGTCCGCGGCGGAGAAGGCGGCGCCGGCCGTCGAGCGGATCGATCTGGACGACGCGAGATGGCGGGAAGGCATGGCGGAAGCAAACGTGCCGGATGTGGATGCGCCGGATGCGGACGTGCGGGTCGCGGATGCGCTGGCAGACGGGCTCGCGCTAGGGGGCGCGTCCGCCGCATCCGCCGCGTCGCCGGATGGGCTGGCCTACATCCTGTATACGTCCGGCTCGACGGGACGCCCGAAAGGCGTCATGATCCGCCACCGGTCGGTGGTCAACCGGCTGCATTGGATGCAGAAGGCGTATCCGCTCGGCGCGGACGACGTCATCCTGCAGAAGACGCCGTACAGCTTCGACGTCTCCGTCTGGGAGCTATTCTGGTGGATGCTGGCAGGCGCCTCCGTCGCGTTCCTACCGCCGGGGGCAGAGAAGGACCCGGGGCAGCTGATCGAAGCGATCGCCCGCCGCCGGGTGACGACGATGCATTTCGTGCCGTCGATGCTGGCGGCGTTCCTGGAAACGGCGCACGCGGAGCCGGTCGGGCAACTGAAGGAGAAGCTGGCGACGCTGAAGCGGGTGTTCGCGAGCGGGGAGGCGCTGCACCGGGCGCATGCGGACCGGTTCTTCGCGCTCACCCGTACGCTTGGGCTTGAGGGCGCGAAGCTGGTCAACCTGTACGGCCCGACGGAGGCGACGGTGGACGTGACGGTACACGAATGCGAAGCGGATAGCGCGCTGGATTTCGTGCCGATCGGCCGGCCGATCGATAACACGTCGGTGTATATCGTCGGCGGACAAGGGCAGGCGCAGCCGATCGGGGTGCCCGGGGAGCTGTGCATTGCCGGGATCCAATTGGCCCGGGGATACGCGAACCGGCCGGAGCTGACGGCGGAGAAGTTCGTACCGAACCCGTTCGTTCCTGGCGAGGTGATGTACCGGACGGGAGATTTGGCGCGGTGGATGGAAGACGGTCAGGTACAATACCTGGGCCGGATCGACGACCAGGTGAAGATTCGGGGGTACCGGATCGAGCTTGGGGAAATCGAGCGGACGCTGCTGCTGCACGAAGCGGTGTCGGAGGCGGCGGTCGCGGTACGGGACGATGGAGCTGGCGACAAACGGCTGGTCGGCTACGTGGTGGCGGACCGGGCATGCACGTCCGGGGAGCTGCGCGCGCACTGCGCCGGGCGGCTGCCGGATTACATGATTCCGGCCACGTTCGTTCAGCTCGCATCGATGCCGCTGACGGCAAGCGGGAAGGCGGACCGCAAGGCGCTGCCGGAGCCGGAAACGGAGATGGCGACGGGAACGGCCTACGCGGCGCCGGAGAGCGAGACGGAGGAGAAACTGGCCACCCTGTGGCGGGAGCTGCTGCAGCGTGAGCGGGTCGGCACGGGCGACAACTTCTTCGAGCTCGGGGGCAATTCGCTGCTGTTGATCCGGATGCACAAGATGCTCGAGCAACGAATCGGCGGGAACTTGAGCGTAACGGATTTATTCGCTTACCCCACCATCGCCAAGCTTGCGGCCTACATCGATCGGCAGAGCGGCGAACCGGCGGGCATCTCCATCGTCCCGCTCGGCGTGCCTGAACGTTGGCGGCCCGTTCACCGGCACGCGCGGACGGGGGATTATCTCCGTCTGGCGCTCAGCCCGGCAACCGTTCAACAGCTCCGCCTTATCGCCGAGTTCGAACGGGCCGAACCGGATTTGACGTCGCTTGGCCTGTGGATCGTCGTCTTGGCCCAAATGTTTCGGCAGCCGAGGTTCGACCTGCCGGTGTCCGGATTCGGTCGAAGCGTCAGATTGGCGTCGATCGACTTGAACGCCGTGAACGGATTTTCCGGACTGCTCGATTCCCTTCGCGCGCTGCCGTTCGGCGGCGGAACCGGCGCGCCCGATCTTCCCGATCCGGATGCCCGGGGAGCGGATGCGACCGTTATTCCGATGTATCGCAAATGGCCGTCGGAGGAGCTTCCGAAGCCATGGAAGCAATGGGCGGATTTGTCGATCGTCGTTCGGACGGAAGGGCCGGAATGGACGCTCGAAGTCGAGTACGACGCGGGGAAGCTCCGCAAGGAGAACGTCAAGGAGCTGCTGCAGGCGTTCCCGATGTTGTGCCGTAGCATGGCGAATGATTTGCAAGCCCGAGTCCGAGAACGGCCCGCCGCATTCCGCAAGGAAACCGCCGCGGGCCACAGGGAGGAACCGAAATGACGAGAGTCGGATTGTTGTTTCCCGGTCAAGGCTCCCAATATGCCGGGATGGGGAAATCCCTTGCAGAGCGTTATCCCGTCGCGCGGGAAACGTTCGAGGAAGCAAGCGACGCGCTGGGCTGGAACGTCCTGCGGCTTTGCGCGGATGGCGATCTGGCCGAGCTCACGGAGACGGAGAACGCCCAGCCCGCGATTCTGACGCACAGCGTCGCGGCCTTTCGGGTGTTGACGGAAGAGGGGGCTATCCGGCCCGCGATCGGAGCCGGACACAGCCTGGGAGAGTTCTCGGCGCTGGCCTGCAGCGGAGCGATCGCTTTCGCCGATGCCGTCAAGCTCGTCCGCAAAAGGGGAGAATTCATGCAGGCGGCCGCCCGGAGCGGATCGGGGGGCATGGCGGCCGTCGGCGGAATTTCCGGCGAACGGCTGGAGAAGCTGCTTCTGCAAGCGAGCGAAGCGGATTCTATCGTCGTGCTTGCCGGGATCAATTCACCGGATCAGCGGACCGTATCGGGACACCGGGATGCCCTCGGAAGGCTGGAAAAGCTTCTGTCGGACACGGACGCGGACGCAAGCGCGGATTCGCCGGTCCGCTTTACCCCGCTGAACGTAAGCGCGGCGTTTCACAGTCCTTGCATGGAGGAAGCGTCGGAGCGGCTGCGGGAGCAATTGGAGGCTTGCGTCTTTCAAGCTCCCCGCTGGCCGGTCCTGTCGAACGTGACGGGCCGGCCGCATGACGGCGATCCGGGAAGCTTGATCCGGCTGCTGACCGCCCAAATGACGGAGCCCGTCCGGTGGTTGAGCTGCATGGAAACGATGCTTGCCTTCGGAGCCGATCAGACGGTCGAGACAGGGCCGGGACGGGTGCTTACCCGACTGTGGAAGTCGTTCGCGCCGAACGCCGATGCTTGGCCGGCAGACGATTCGACGGAATTGGCAAACCGTCTCGGCAGGCGGCTCGGCCTTTCGGAACCGACGCGCGGTTCAGCCGCGGCCTTCTTGCCCCGTTGTCTCGGCATCGCGGCGGCTACGAGAAACCGCAATGCCGATCCGGATGCCTATCGCAGGGGCGTGCTCGAACCGTACCGCGAAGTGGAGAAGCTGGCGCGAACCGGCTCCGTTCCGACCGAAGACGAGCTTCGCCTGGGATGGGATATGTTGCAAAGCGTGTTCGATACGAAAGGGACCGAGCCCGAAGAAAGGCTGTTCAGACTTTCCGGTCTTATCGAAGAGACGGGTACCTCGCATCTGTTTACATTTAATAAAGGAGGCGTTGCGAAGTGAAATCCAAGCTGTCGACCCTAGTAGGATCCATTGTGTACGCAGCCGTCTATTTGCTCGCGTTTTGGCTCGTTACGGTATTGCACGACGCGCTGCTGCTGAAGCCTTACCCGGATTACCGGGCGTTCATGGATCGCAATATCCCCGTGTTCCTGTGCGTCGTATTCGGTATCGCGTTCGTCCTTTTTATACTCTTATCCAAGGTTTATTTCTTCATCACGAACGGAAATCGTCCGGGCATTCTCCGAACCGCGCGATTCGCCCCCTTGAAAGCGGGACAATGGGCGCAAATCGCCGTGATCGGCGTCGGTTGCACGTTGCTGTTTCTTGCCGTCATGAAGCTGTCATGGGTTCGGAACCATACGCAGGATTTCGAAAACTACGTCGACACGTTCAGCAAGGCCGATCAGTTCATCTACGTGCTTGTCGGCGTCGGATTTCTGGCCGTCTGCTTCGAGGAACTGCTATTCCGGGGCATCGTGTTCAATTCCTTGCGCGCCGGCATGCCCGTCTGGCTGGCGTTGCCGGTTACCTCGCTGATTTACGGCTATTTTCAGCCTTCTTTTTGGATCAGCGTCACGTCGTTTTTCCTCAGCGTGCTCTATTGCCTCGTCTATCTCCGGATGAATTCGCTGTGGGCTTCCATCGGAATCGGCGCGATCGTCAACTGCCTGATCATGATCACCCGGGAATGGGGACTGCACGAAGCGATGGCCAAGCTGCCCGACTTGCTGCTGCTAGCGATCGCGGTTGCCTCTTTGCTGACGATTGCCGGAACGCTGGCATTCATGTACAAAGGGGCCGCTTTCGTGAAAAAATACGCGGTCATGCTCGGAAACCTGGCCGTTTACGTCGGCATTTACTACGGGCTGCTGCAATTGCTGGTCATCATCTGGGAGCAGGCCGTGCTGCCCAAATACCCGGAGCTGCGCGATCACGGCATCATCGGGTTATATACGAACGCCCTGCTCGCGATGCCGCTCTATTATTTCGTGCTGAAACGGTTTTACAAAAAAGATTTGATCGCCATTGCCCAGTTCCGCAGAGCCGGAGTCAAGACGCACGCGCTGAACGTTGCGCTGGCGGTGTGCATGGCGCTGTGGGTGATGAGCCTGTTCAGCATTCCGCAGGTCAAGGAGGCCGCTCCGGGCTTCGAGAGCATCGTCGGTTTTTTCCTCGCGCAGAATGCCTGGGTCTTCTTCAGCTTCTTCGTCATAAATTCGGTGTACAAAGAAATTTTGTTCCGGGCGTTGATCTTTAACGAATTGCGAAGAGCGCTGCCGCTGCCCGCGGCGATGATCGTCACCGGCGTTTTCTACGGCATTCTGTTTTTCTCCGGGGACATTCCGCTCATGCTGTACGGGACGGCCGGCGCCGTCATTTTCGGATTGATCTACGTGTGGTTCCGTTCGATCTGGCTGACCATCGTTAACGAATTCGTGCTATTCGCCGCTTACTATATCATTCGGCATAGCGAAGGATTGCCGGAGGGCGGCGTTTTGTACGCGGTAATGGGCGTCAGCTCCGCGGCGATATTGGCGCTCTTGTACGGGCTGTGGAAAATCAGTAAGCCTGCCGCCGACATCCGGCCTGCGGCGGAGAATGTGCGCATAGGTGCCTGACCGGGCGCTCGCGACGACAATCATGACGGTACGGGGAGGAATCGGATTGCTGGGAAACGCATGGTGGGAAGGTGTAGGCGCATCGGACGAGCGGACGGAAACGGTGGAGGAGACGTCCCATCGGGACATTGCCGTCATCGGCATGGCGGTCCGGCTGCCGAAAGCGGACGACGTCCGCGAGCTGTGGGACCGGGTGGCGGGTCGATTCGACGCCGTCGGCCCGTTTCCCGCTTCGCGCCGCAAGGACGTGGAATCGCTTCTGTCCGGGACGAAGCTTCCGGGCGGGACGGCGTCTTACTACGACGGCGCTTATTTGGACGAAATCGACAAGTTCGACTGCCGGTTTTTCCGCCTGTCTCCGAAAGAAGCGGCGCTCATGAGCCCCAATCAGAGGCTGTGGCTGGAAACGGCATGGAGCGCGATCGAGGACGCCGGTTACGGCGGGCGCAAGCTGGCCGGCAGCCGAACGGGAGTCTATATCGGCTACAACGGCGACGCGTTCCATGATTATAAACGGCTGATCGCCGAGAGGGACCCGGCTTCGCTGTCGCTCGCGATTCCCGGCAACTTGTCTTCGATCGTGGCCGGCCGAATCTCGTATTTGCTGGATCTCAAAGGCCCCGCCATGACCTTGGATACGGCTTGCTCGTCCTCGCTCGTCGCGCTTCATCTGGCCGTGCAGGCGCTCCGCGGCGGGGAATGCGAGCAAGCGCTCGTCGGCGGGGTCAAAACCTATTTGCTGCCCGTCGATATGGGCATCCGTATCGGCATCGAATCGTCCGACTTCCGGGCGCGGACGTTCGACGATTCGTCGAGCGGCACGGGCGGCGGCGAAGGCGCCGCGGCGGTGCTTCTGAAGCCTCTCGGCAAGGCGCTGCGCGATCGGGACGCCGTCTATGCGGTGATCAAAGGAAGCGCGATCAATCAGGACGGCGCCTCCATCGGCATTACCGCGCCGAACGGGCGCGCGCAGGAAGAGGCGATCGTTCGCGCGTGGCAGGACGCGGACATCGATCCCGAAACGATCGGCTATATCGAAGCGCACGGCACGGGCACGCGGCTCGGCGACCCGATCGAGATCGACGGCATGACGCGGGCGTTCGAACGCTATACGGACCGGAAGCAGTTTTGCGCGGTCGGCTCCGTCAAGACGAATTACGGCCACCTGGATACGGCTGCGGGCATCGTCGGACTGGTCAAAACCGCTCTCGCCTTGCAGCATCGGCAGTTGCCTCCGATGCTGCATTTCCGGGAGCCGAACCGGGACATTCCGTTCGCGGATTCCCCGGTCTACGTCAGCGATGTGCTGCGTTCGTGGGACGGCGGGGAATCTTCTTCGCCGCTCAGGGCGGGCGTCAGCTCGTTCGGCATGAGCGGGACGAACGCGCATGCGGTGCTGGAAGAAGCTCCGCTTACCGAGGGGCGGCCACTTGCGGAGGATGACGGTCGGCTCTGGACGCTGGCGTTGTCGGCGAAGACGGAAACGGCTCTGATCCGTATGGCCGGAAGCTACGCCCGATTCCTGGAAGAGCCGGGCGGGCAAGCCGTTTCGTTAAGGGATTTCTGTTATACCGCGAATACGGGGAGGGGGCATTACGAATATCGGGCCGCGTTAACGGCCGGTTCGCCCGGCGAGCTACGGGAGAAGCTTCGGATGCTGGAGGAGGCGCTGCGGAACCCGCAGACGTCGTTGGGCTTGGGCGGATGGGGTTCGGTCCGCAGCTTGGACGGCATCTGGCTCGGGCGGACGGATGGAGCCGCGATTCCCATGCTTGTAGAGGTGGAAGAAGCGTTGACCTTTTCACCGGAAAAGCTCTGCCGGACCTACGCGGAAGGCGGAAGCTGGGATTGGGAGACGCTGTATGCGGAAGAAGATTGCCGGAAAATCCATTTGCCGGCTTATCCCTTCGACCGGACCCGGTGCTGGGTGGAGGAGGAAGCGTCGTCGTTCGCTCATTATCGCTATCCGGAACAGAGCGCCGACGATATCGCGGCAATGGCATCGACGGCAGTCGATCCGAGCAAACGCACCGTCCGCCTGACGGGCAGGGCCGAAGACGAATATTCGGTTACCGAGCTCGCCGTCGCCGGCGCATGGGGAAGTGCGCTAGGCTTTACCGAAATCGGGATAGGCGATCATTATTACGAATTGGGCGGAGACTCCATCCTTGCGCTGCGAATCGTCGGCCAGTTGAGCGAGCGGTTCGGCAGGGAGATCGGGATCGCCGATCTGATGCGTCATCCGACGGTAGCCGCCCTGTCCGCTTACATCGACGGGGACGCGACGTCCTCGGAGGGTCGGACGAAGGCGGAACGTTCGGGCGAAGATACGGGCGAAGAAACGCCCGTTTCCGCCGTTCCGGACGTCCATCCGTTGTCCCGGGCGCAGCTCCGCATTTTCCTGGCTAGCCAGCTTGCCGGAGCCGAACTCCGCCACCATATGCCGCTCGCTTATGCCGTAGACGGACCGCTGGATGCGGAACGGCTGCGGGCCGCATTCGTCAAGCTGGCGGAACGGCACGAAAGCTTGCGGACGACGTTCGAGTGGTCGGACGAGGGCGAACCGCGGCAGCGAATTCAACCGTTCCCGGTCGTACAGGTGGAACAGTCCCGCGTCGATTCCGAAGCCGAGTGGCCTTCCTTCGCGGCTTCCTTCGTCAGGTCTTTCGACTTATCCCGTCTGCCCCTGTTCCGGGTCGGCGTCGCCACGGCGTCGCCGGACAGGCATTTGCTGCTGCTCGACACCCATCATCTGATCTCGGACGGCGCCTCGCTCGCGCTGCTGCTTCAGGAGATGACGGCCTTATACGACGGCCGCGCGCTGACTCCCAAAAACGCGGATTACCGGGATTTCGTGCGTTGGCAGCGCGAACAGGCCGACAGTCCGGCTATGCGGAAACAGCGCGCTTACTGGCTTGAAGAAGCGCTCGCCGGCCCGCTTCCGCAGCTGCGGCTACCGCTCGATTTTCCGCGCCCGAAAACGAAAACTTCGGCCGGAGGCATTTTCCGCTTCACGATCCGGACCGAGTTGGTTGAGGGGCTTCAGCGGTTAGCCAAAGGGCGGCAAGTTTCCCTTCATACGGTCCTGTTCTCGCTATATAGCCTATTGATGAGACGTTACGCCGATCAGGAGGAGCTTATCGTCGGGTCGCTCGTGAACGGGCGGGATCAGGCGGATTTCCGGCAAACCGTCGGCGTGTTCATCAATTTTCTGCCTGTGCGGATACGGGTCCGCAAAGACGTGTCTTTCGGCGATGTGCTGGACGAAGTCCAGAGGCGCACGCTCGATGCCTACGCCAACGGACAGTTTCCGTTCGACGAGATGGCGTCGGCTTTGAACGCGGGAGCGAACCGCTCGCGAAATCCGCTGTACGACACGATGCTCGTGTTTCACAATCATGCCGCGGGCGGCGAGCGGTTTGTGTCCGGCGGCTTGGCATTTTCCGAGTATGCGCTTGGACGGGATACGTCCGCTCTGGACGTGAAGCTGGATTTGTTCCCCGGATCCGGCGGCGAGCTGCGGGGCGTAATCGAGTATGATGCCGGCTTGTTCCGGGAGGCGACGATCGCGCGCCTGTCCGAACATTTCGTCGAGCTTGCGGCCGCGATGGCCGAAGACCCCGACTCTCCGGTCGGAAGCATTCGGCTGTTCGAAGCGGAGGAAGAAGCCGATCTCGACCGAAGGAGAAAGCTGAACGACGGGCCGCTTCCCGAATCGAAACGCCGGCTGGACGTGCGGATCGCGTCGACGTTCACGTCGGAGCCGGTCGCCAAGCCGCTTCGGCGATGGCTCGGCCAATTCGGAATTCAGCCCCGGTTGACGTTCGCTCCTTATAACCAGATCGTTCAGCATCTGCTGAACGATGAATCCGCGTCGGCGGAAGACGCCGCCGCGACGGTGCTGCTTATCCGGCCGGAAGACTGGCATAACTCCGATAATGCGGCATCGGCGGACGACGGATTGGACCGATTGGACGCCGATTTGGACCGCATCTTCCGGCTCATCGGAGAGCGATCGAACAACGGCCCGCATTTCGTCGCGCTGATGCCGTTCGCCGAGAATGGTCCGTACGGCAGACTGCCGGAAGAGACCGTCCGGCAGTTTCGCGATCGCTTGGAAGCCCGCGCTGCCGCGGCGGCGAACGCGAGCTTGCTGGATTTCGCCGATACGGCCGCCCGTTACCGGGTTCATCGCGCCTACGACCCGGTAGCGGACGAGGAAGGTCGCATTCCTTATACGGAGGAATACTTCGCCGCGATCGGAACGGAAATCGCCCGCGCCTTGATCGGCGCGAACGGCCATCCGTTCAAGGTCATCGTCGTCGATGCCGACAATACGCTGTGGCGCGGCGTGTGCGGGGAAGACGGCCCGACGGGCGTGACGGTATCGCCGTCCTACGCGGCTTTTCAGCAGCTGCTGCTGCGCAAGCGCGGCGAAGGCATGCTGCTTGCGTTGTGCAGCAAAAACAACGAAGCGGATCTGTGGGACGTATTCGACCGCAATCCGGGAATGGTGCTTCGCAAAGAGCATTTTTCCGCCTGGCGGGTTAACTGGAATGCTAAGCCCGACAACGTCCTGAGCCTTGCCGAGGAACTGAATTTGGGCTTGGACAGCCTGATCTTCGTCGACGACAACGCTGCGGAATGCTTGGGCATGATGGCGGAATGTCCGGAAGTGTTGACGTTGAAGCTGCCTGAGGAAGACGAGATGCCGGCTTTTCTGGCTCGCGTGTGGGCGTGGGATCGTCTGCGCGTGACGGACGAAGACCGGATGCGGGCGGCGAATTACGAAGCCGAGCGCCGGCGGCAAGAGGCAGCGCGGCCGGAGGTAACGCTGGAAGATTACTTGCAAAGTCTCGGGCTTAAGATCAGCATGCGTCCTTTGGCTCCCGAAGAGGTTGAACGGGCCGCCCAACTGACGGTTCGGACCAATCAGTTCAATCTGAACGGCGTCCGCCGGACGGAAAAGGACATCCGCGGCTTGATGCAAGCGGACGGCGCTTTCGTGCGGATCGTCGAGGCGGCCGACCGGTACGGGGAATACGGCCGGATCGGACTGGTGTCGGCAACCGTGCAAGGCTCCGCGCTCGTCGTGGACGCTTTTCTGCTCAGCTGCCGCGTGTTGGGGCGGGGCGTCGAGCAAGCCGTATGCGCCGGCTTGAAGCGGTTTGCCCTCTCGCGCGGTTGTACGGAGCTTCGCGCTGCGTTCCGCCGGACTGCCAAAAACCGGCCTTTCGAACGTTTCCTGGAGGAGTCCGGGTGGATGAAGAGCGAGGCGGCGGGGCAAGAAGCCGGAGAAATCGGAGAGATCGGAGAAGCCGTTCCCTTCGCGATCCTTCTCTCCCAAGTCGCCGACGTTCCTAAGCACGTCGCTTATTACGAAGGGATATCTTTCGCGACGGAGGAAGCTTACGGGCAGACGGCGGCCGGGGAGCCGGAGCGGGGGCCGTATTTGCCGGTACGGGAATCAGGACCGGCTGAAAGCGGGATAAAAACGTACGATTGGCTTCTCCCGTTCGATAACGAGGAGCGGCTGCTTCACCGGGCTTATTTGCTGCCGCTTCGTTATCCGGAAGCTTCCGACGTCGTGGCCCTCCCGGACGCGGACGGGCATTCGGAGGAAGGGAGCCGAGATCCGAAATCCGTGTACGAGGCGCCCGCCGACGAGACGGAAGCCGCGGTCGCCCGTCTGTGGGAGAAGCTGCTGGGCGGCGGGCCGTACGGACGAAACGATCATTTCTTCGATGCCGGCGGCGATTCGCTGCAGGCGGCTTCGCTCGTCTCCTTTCTCGTTCGGACATTCGGCAGACGGGTGACGCTGGCCGATCTGTTCGACAACGCTCGGCTCAAGCAGATGGCCGCCCTTTTGACAGGGGACGGGGATGCGAAGCTTCTTGAGGAAGGCGCAATACCGAATGCGCCCGAAGCTGAGCTGTATCCGGTATCGTCCGCGCAGCGAAGAATGTATTTTCTCCAGCAATTCGAGCCGGAGGGAACGGCGTACAATATTCCGACGGTGCTGATGCTGACGGGAGAAATCGATCGTGAAAAGCTTCGGCGGGCTTTCCGGCAGCTAGAGGAGCGGCACGAAGCGTTAAGAACGTCCTTCGTCCTGGTTGACGGCGAGCCTTACCAAAGGATTGGCGCTCCGGCCGATATCGAGCTCGCGGAATGGGAAGTCGAGGACGGCACGAGCGTCATAGACGGCACGGTCGGAGAACCGCTCAAGGAAGCTCTCCGCGCCTTTGTCCGTCCGTTCGACCTGCACCGGGCGCCGCTGTTCCGCGTCGGCTTGTTCCGGCTGACGGAAAA
The DNA here is from genome assembly GCF_042655365.1 of Cohnella suwonensis. Lineage (NCBI taxonomy): Bacteria > Bacillati > Bacillota > Bacilli > Caryophanales > Paenibacillaceae > Cohnella > Cohnella suwonensis. The sequence continues at coordinate 11,497 of NZ_JBHSMH010000088.1, forward strand.
CCGGCACGCCATGGCGTTCGATATTCATCATATCGTGGCCGATGGCGTTTCCGTTAACGTGCTCATGGAAGACTTCCTTCGGCTTTACGGGGGGTATGTGCTGTCGCCTCCGCGGCTGCAGTACAAGGATTATGCCGTCTGGCAGCGCTCGGAGAAGGAAACGGCTCGGCGGGAGGAGCAGCTGCAAAGCTGGCTGGAGCGGTTTGCCGGGCCGATTCCGAAGCTGGAGCTGCCCGCCGATCATCCGCGCCCGTCCGTGAAAAGCACGGAAGGGTCTCAGCTTGTCGTAAGCTTGGGCAAGGAGCAGACCGACGCTTTAAACAGGCTTGCGCAGCAAACCGGCGCGACGCCGTTCATGGTGCTGCTGTCCGCCTACGCGGCCTGGCTTATGAAGCTTTCCGGGCAGTCCTACGTGGTCATCGGCACGCCCGTCGCGGGAAGAGTCCATCCCGATACCGAAAAAACGGTCGGCGTCTTCGTGAATCCGTTGGCCCTTCGGATCGCGGCGGACCCCGGCCATACGTTCGAACGGTTGCTGGCAGTCGTAAAAGAAGAGACGCTACGCGCGCTCGAACGGCAGGAAGCGCCGTTCGAGGACGTGGTCGAACGTCTGCGGGTGGAGCGGGATTTAAGTCGCAATCCGCTCTTCGACACGATGTTCTCGATGCTGAATATGGCCCACGCCGATTTGTCCGCGGCGGATATCGCCGTGAAGCCGGTGCCCTTCGATTTCGGAGTGTCCCAATTCGATATCGGCCTGTCGGCGCTGGAGGAGGAAGACGGGCTGGCGCTCACGGTTCAATATGCTTCCAAGGTCTTTCGTGCGGAAACGATGAAACGCTGGGTGGAAGCATTCCGGATTTTGCTGCTGGGAATCGTCGAACAACCGGCCGCCAGGTTGGCCGACATCGGCTTGTTGTCAGACGAGGGGCGGCGTCAGGTGGTCGAAGCGTTCAACGACACGAAAGCCGCGTACCCGGAGGAGCTGACGTTGCCGGAGATGTTCCGCCGGCAGGCGGAGCGGACGCCGGAGCGGACGGCCGCCGCGTTCGAAGCGGAGCGGCTGACGTACCGCGAGCTGGACGAGCGCGCGAACCGGATCGCCTGGACGTTGCTGGACGCGGGGCTTGCGCCCGAGCAACCCGTCGGCCTGATGGCGGAGCGTTCACCGGAAATGCTGGCCGGGCTGCTCGGCATCCTGAAGGCGGGCGGCGCCTACGTGCCGCTGCCGCCGGAGTTCCCCGAAGAGCGGCTGCGGTTCATGGCCG
>NZ_JBHSMH010000089.1:0-1948 GCF_042655365.1 Cohnella suwonensis
GTGGCTCTCGCCTTTCCAGGCAGGGTTTTCACCTGCTAAGTTACTCAACCTACGCTCGGTCGCTTCTACCAGTATCCCTTCCGATCAGGACCGATCAGGAGGTAACGCCTGGTGCAAGGGATACTTGCTTTTAAATTGCCGATGACCCGTTCCATTCTAATATGAAACGGCAAAATTGAACGTGATATCCGGGAGTCCGTTCTCCAATCTCCATTCTCCAATCATAGCATTCAAAAATCCGCTGATTGGTTCCTTCTGAGGCAAGGGGATAATAGTACGATTGTTCCAAAATGACACGGAGATTAGGTTAAGCCTAGATGAGTAGATGTCCATAAACTTATACTTTCTGATGATTTTAGAAAAACTTCCTCAATTCGCGGTCGCTCATCTTCGAAAGTCCTTCGGTAGAAGTTTTTCTTATCACGAAGTCATTTCAAGAAGCCTATTCGGCGGTGCTGAAAACCGATCTTTTTGAATTCTATATTCGAGGCCGGACAACCGCCCGAAATTCCTAGCCATTTTCGCCAAAATACTACAAAATACCTGTGTTTACTCTTCCCTATCTCGATTATAATTTTGTTACAGAGCCGATGGGGAGAGAAAATGGAAAATGAATATTTTAATGGCATTATTCGTGTTGTTGAACGCATCGGTCGGCGGTCACACCACGGAAGAATTAACCCCAGGAAGCAATTTGTGGAAATCGATGGCGTTCGCGATTAAGCACCAGTCCTCCGCTCCCGCAGAGGGAAGCAACGACGGCGAAACGGCGGAACCCGCGACCCCGACGCCGGAAGACCCTCAGCCGGACGCCCCCGTCGTCAAAGGCGTATACGTAACGGCCTACAGCGCCGGAGGCTCGAGAATGGCCACCTTGCTCGATTTTCTGGACCGGACCGAACTGAACGCGATGGTCATCGACGTTAAGGACGACCTGGGCAACATTACTTACAAGACGGACAATCCGACTCTTCAGAAGCTAGGTAATCCACAGCCTTACATCAAAGACATCCATAAGCTGATGACGACGCTGGAGGAACATAAAATTTATCCGATCGCGCGCGTCGTCGTTTTCAAGGACAGCGTCCTCGCGAAGAAACATCCGGAGTACTCCTTCATTCAGAAGGACGGAACGATCTGGCAGAACAAGAACAAGGATAAATTCGTCAATCCGTACCGCAAGGAAGTATGGGATTACAACCTCGAGATCGCCAAGGAAGCGGCGAAGCTCGGCTTCAAGGAAGTCCAGTTCGACTACGTCCGATTCCCCGAAGGTTTCGAGAAGAAGGCGGACAATCTGAAGTTTACGAAAAACGAGCTTAGCCGCGTCGATATCGTCACCGGGTTCGTCGAATACGCGAAGAAGCAATTGGCGCCCCTGGGCGTCCGGGTATCGGTCGACATCTTCGGGTATGCCGCATCCGTGCCGGCCGCGGAAGGCATCGGGCAAGACTTCGTGAAAATCTCGAATTCCGTCCAGGTCATCTCGCCGATGATCTATCCGAGCCATTACAGCACCGGCTGGTTCGGACAGAAAAACCCGGACACCGCGCCGTACGCGACGATCAAAGGCGCCATGGACGACACGCACAAGAAGCTCGACCCGCTCGGCAAAGCCAAACCGGTCATCCGGCCTTGGATTCAAGACTTTACGGCCAGCTGGCTGGGCAAAGGCCATTACGCCAAATACGGCGCGGCCGAAGTGCAAGCCCAGATCAAAGCGCTTAACGACAGCGGCGTACAAGAATTCCTTCTCTGGAACGCGGGCAATAAGTACTCGGAAGGCGTTAAATATTAAGCGGCAATCTTATTATTACTATCGATAAAAGAAATCCCCATCGGACATTGCCGAGGCCACTGAAAAAGTCCATTTCCGCTAAAAGGTACAGACTCTCATTAATTTGAGGGGGCTGTGCCTTTTTCTTGTATAATTAAAGTATTATGTTGG